>JABLXG010000005.1 GCA_013178165.1 Anaerolineae bacterium | reverse complement strand
CACTCGGGGATCGGGCAGGTCCCGAAAACTGATGAGTAAGCTGATCGGGTTTTCGTCTGACATAGTGCCTCCTGGTTAGAGGCATCCTATTATTCCCTATCAGCACTTTTGATGCGATTGCCCTGGGCAGCTGGAAGGCCGGGCGATTCTCCGGCCTGCCGCCCTCGCGCTAATGCCTCTGTACGGCCTGCCGCCGATCGGGTACAATGTCGCGGTGAGCCTGCCGTTACCCCCGGCCCCCCGCTGTGTCGTCAGGAAACAGGATGATCAAAGCAGTACTCTTTGACCTGGATGATACGCTCATCGATTGGTCGCAGCGCGAAGAAATCGACTGGGAAGCTTTTCACCGTCAGCGCCTGCGTGCCGTCTATGATCTCGTTGCCGCTGAGGGCTACTCCCTGCCCGATTTTGAGGTGCTGGCCGATCAGTATGCGCAGATGACCCTGGCTGCCTGGACGGAAGCCAATCGCACGCTGGAAGCGCCGCATCTGGGCCGCGTGCTGGCGGAGGTCTTCCGGCAGCATGGCGTCCCCACCGAAGGGCGCGATCTGACGCCCTGGCTACGCGCCTATGGCTCGCCGGTTATCCCCGGCGTGCGCGTCTTCCCGGAAGTGCCCGCTGTTCTGGAGATGCTGCGCCAGCATCATCTGCACCTGGGCATCGTGACCAACGCCTACCAGCCGATGTGGATGCGCGATGGCGAACTGGCGGCGCTGGGCCTGCCGCCTGACCTGTTCGCCCTGCGTGCCTCCGCCGCCGATGTCGGCGTCCTCAAGCCGCACCCGGCCATCTTCCAGCACGCTCTGGAGGGGCTGGGGGTGAGGCCGGACGAAGCCGTCTTTGTGGGGGATAACCTCGCTGCGGATGTTGCCGGGGCGCAACAGACCGGGATGCGCGCCATCCAGCGCGTGACGCCCGCTGCAGCACCTGCCCCGGATATCCGCCCGGACGCTGCCGTGCATTCCCTGGCGGAACTGCTCCCCCTGCTTGATGACTGGTACCCCGGCTGGCGCAATGGCGCGACGCCGCACCGCCGGCCCTGAGCGGCCAGGCTCCCCCCGGCAACCCGATGACTGCTCCTTGGCCGACTTCCTCCCCCCTGACCTCGCGACGCTATGTCCCGCCGACGCCGTACCGCAACCTGATCCTGGCTGGCGAGATGGGCATCGGCAAGACGGAAGTCGCCCGCCGGGTAGCCGAGTACTTCGGCGCGACCCTGCGTGACCTGGAAGCGGAACTGGAAGCCGCCGCCGGGATGCCGCTTCAGGAAGTGCGGGAGCTTTATGGTGAAGCCCGCGTCACCGGTATGGAAACCGAACTGGTTCGCGACCTGGCCCTGCAACGCAGCGCGGTCATCGTTGTCCATGCCACCACCCTGCTTAACGAGACCAACCGCCGCCGCCTGGAGGAGATCGGCGTGGTGCTTGTCCTGGTGACCGCTCTCAACGAAATCCTGCGCCGTCTCTACGTTGCCAAGGGTGATCGCTTCCACAGCCCGGCGGAACGCGCCCGGACGATGAAACGGCTGCGCCAGGAGTGGAAGGTGCGCGATCTGGCCGGCTATCCCCGCCTGGATACCACCGCCCTGACCATCGACGAGGTTGTCAGCCAGGTGGCGGCTTTCTGGGAGGCGCATGGCGAGGCGTGAAGGGCGCAGGCAGAGAAAGAGGCCGGGAGGCAAGATAGGGTGGAGAGTACCCGGCGATCCCCGCTCATCTGGTCCTGCCAGACAGCATCGCCAGACCAGTGTACTAATGTCAAGTACCCAATCTGGAAGGCACCCTGTCACCACCCCGACTTGACTCTTCCCCGGTCTGAGTGGTATGCCTGAATTGGACATCGCCTCTACATTCCTCCCCGGTTAGCGGTCCCTCCCAACTTGATCCAGGAGGTAGGAACGATGGGCAGGCATTCGCTTCCGCGTACCGTCTTCATCCTGGTTTTCATGAGTCTTGTCATCCTTCTGAACAGCCGCTCTGTCCCGGCGCAGGGCGGCACCGAGCCGCGCACTATCCATAACGCCTGTGTGGGCAATTGCGTCGCGGAGGTCAATTTTCTGCATTCCGGCATGGGCGATACGCAGGCCCGTTACGCCTATAATGCCTGGTTTGATACTTACTACACGCTGACTGGCTGCGAGGACCCCGCCTGGAAGACCGATCTGTTATTCCTGCTGGATATCATTGGCGATGCTGTCGGCGCCCCTGGCGCCCCTACCATGCAGTGCTGGCAGGGTTTGGCGGCCCAGGCCAGCCTCTGCAGCAGTGACTGCTCAAACTACTCCATCCGGGATGCCCGCTACGCGCCTAATGTGAAGCTGATCCTCGACCAGGGCAGCCCAGGATACCTGGAAGTTACGGCAGACAACGAGTCCAATCTGGGCAAGCTCCCGGAGCTACAGCCCAACGCCTACAGCCGCCGGTTTTCCCTGAAGACCTACCTGGCTTATGAGGGCGGCGAGGCGCTTCTGGTCAACGAGACCCCCATGCCGAGCTTGAGCTTTCCAAACTGGATCACGCGCGGTGGGCTTGATGTGTGTATTGACGAGTACGGCTTTGAGTCCGCGCGCTGCCAGATCCTGGCGAATTTCGCCCTGCCAAGCGTCGCTTCTACCTCAGTTGAGTTCCTGGATGGCGCGTTCTACGATCTTTCCGGCCAGGTCAGTGACCTTTCTGATGCCAGCGGGTCGTTCAGCACGGATGGCTACATCCGCCTGCTGAGCGACGGCGACAGCATCACCATCGCCCAGGGGCCGTATGCCGGTTACACACTGGTCAAAACCCATTACCTGTCCAGCGACCAGCACACGGTTAGCCTTCAGGAGTGGGACGCCAGCAACGGGCCGGTGACGATCACCAACCATGAGTGCGTGAGCTGGCTTTCTACCTGCTGGATCAGCGAAACCCGCCGCGAGAGCGATACGTATGTGTTTGCCCTGCGTGGCCCACAGGACAGGGTGCTGGAGGGAACCTACACCGTCCAGGTGGTGGCGGACATCCCCCACGACAAGGATTTCCGCGACAACCGGGTCAGCTACTCGTACGATGTTGCTGCGGCCACCCAGGGTACTACCGGAACTGGTGGCGGAACCCCCGCTACGCCAACGCCGACCATCAGCGTGTCAGACCTGCACATCGTTAATCTGCCCGGGCCTGGCTATCACAGCGCCAGCTATGACCAAGGGCCGGGCATGATGTTCCGCCTGAACGTGCTGGACGAAGTGAGTTTCATGCTTGTGCGGCTGGTGTCGGAAGATGGCGGCCAGTACGATGCGTTCATCCGGCGGGGCAGCATCCCTGTGCCAGACTATCCCTACATCGGCGACGATTACGAATGCTGGGCTACCGGTTCTGCTGGCTATTCAGGCAGTTGCTCATTCAGCGATCCTGCCCCCGGCGACTACTACATCTTCGTGCATAGCTGGCATGCCAGCGGTGGGATTGGCAGGTTCCGATTGGAAATCCTCTGGACGATTCCAACCCCTGTACTGGCCGCCACGCCCACGCCCACCCCCACGGCGACAGTGACGCCTACCCCGACCGAAGTTGATGACAGCGTTACCCTCACCGAAGTAGAACCCAATGGCAACTATGAGGGAGCCAATAGCTGGGACATGCAGGGGCCTTTCACCGGCGAGATGGCATTCTCGATGGATGTGGATGTGCTGTGGCTGACCTTCAGCCAGTCCGGCATCTACACCTTCTCTCTGACGGATGTCGGGCCAGGGCTGCGCCTCAGGATGGTTCTGACCCACCCCACCACGCACCACGCCCTGGATAGTGCCACCGCGCCAACCGCAGGGCAGCCCGTTTATTTCACCTTTGATGCTTCGGCTGGCGAGCAGTACTACCTGCTTATCCTGCCGGTGGCGTTCGCATCCGGCGCTGAGCATCAGCGTTACACGCTGAGCTTTGCCAACTTCATCCCCGATCCGGACGAGCCAAACGATAACCCCGCGACGGCGACCGAGTGGGACCTGAGGCCGGTCAGTGGCTACTTCTGGGACAAAGCCAGCGGCCCTCATGATTACTTCACCTTTCTGGCCCCGGCTACGCTGGGGGGCGAGCCGATCACTTTCACACTCACCAACCCTGACCTGGACCTGCGGGTGCGCCTGACCCTGCTGGACAACAATGGAACAATCATCTCCTACACGTCTTATTCGGCTGCGGGCCAGCCTGTGACCCTGGCCCGCACGCTCACACCCGGCCAGCGCTACTACCTCAGGCCTGGAACGATGTACAACCACACCTCGTTGCTGCCCTATATCCTGAGCGCCGTCTACACCCCCGCTGCCGCTGCCTCTCCCACTGTCGCACCCACCGCCTTCCTGACTGCTACCCCTGTTCCCCCGCGGCCGACTGCTCCGCCGCGCCCGACTTCCCCCCCGCTGCCGACGGCTACCCCGCTCCTGCCCACAGCCACCCCGACGCCAGATCAGCCGGTGACAGTGATCAGCGGGCATGTCTGGCGGCTCTCCCCGGCATCCGGGCCAGCTGGCCTTGGCGGGGTCAGCGTGTTCCTGGCGGTCAACGGTGCAGAGCAATCCGCCGTCCTGAGCCAGATCGACGGCTCGTACCGGATTGAGATGGCAGGTGTGCAGCCCGGCGACCGGCTCGGCTTGCGGGCAGCGAGCGCGGGAAATGTCTTCGAACCGGCCGCCTACCAGTGGCAGGCTGAAGCCGGCATCAACCGCTGGAGGTATGACTTCTACACGTACCAGGGGACGATCACGCCGCCTGCTGGAGAGGATCAGAATCGCCTCTATGGCTACGTGCGCGACGCTGCAGGCAATGGTGTGGCAGGAGTCCGGGTGCTGGTTCAGATGGGCACTTCTGACGCCCTGCAGGTGCTGGGGCCGACAGACGCCAGCGGCTACTATGAGGGATTCGTATGGGTGCCCAGCCGGATCATGGTCAGCGTGTGGACGGAAACGCCGGGCTATCTCCCATCACGGGCGCAGTTCTTCCATACGTTTGCGCCGGAGAACCGGGAGATCAACTTCACACAGCCCCTCACGCCCACGCCGGCGCATGGTCAGCGATAAGAGCTGCGCTCAGGAAGCCCGCCCGGCTATGGCACGCCGCCGCTGCAGGGGATAAAGACAGCCATCATAACGCCTCCGGGCGCCGGATGACACTGGCGCCCGGAGGGCATTTGCACGCAGGATGGGCTACGCTGGTTGCGCTCAGGCGGCTGGCGTGCCATCCAGCACAAAGCGTTCGATAGCCAGGGCGACGCCGTCCTCGTCGTTGCTGGCCGTCACATGATCCGCAGCAGCCCGGACGGACTGCGGTGCATTCGCCATAGCCACGCCGATCCCGGCCAGGCGTAACATCTCCAGGTCGTTTTCGCCGTCGCCGATGGCCAGCACATGGCGGGGATCAATGCCCAGATCAGCCAGCAGACGGCGCAGGCCATCGCCTTTGGATGCACCGGGCGGCAGAGTCTCCAGCTGCACGGGCAGCGATTGCACCAGCGTTGCCCGTCCGGCCAGGCGGGCGGTCAGTTCGGCCCGCACAGCAGCCATGTCCTCACCATAGACGTGCATATTCAGCTTGTTCATCGGCACGCGGTCGACGATCGCGCTCAGCGGGCCGACCAGTTCGGGCAGCGGCTCGTGGTGGGCGACCATGAAATCGGTCTGGATGTTGTAGGATTCGGCCAGGATGCGCATCCCGCTATAGGCCACGATCGGGTAGCCATGCGTCTCCGCGTACGTGGTGACGATGCGGGCGGCCTCCGGGTCCAGGACGCGCTGGTAGCGGATCGTCCCATCGATATCGGCCAGGATCAACCCCTGCGAGTAGACGCCGGGCGTATCCAGACCCAGCCGACGGGCCAGGGATAGCCCGGAAGTGGCTGTTTTGCCGGTGGCGAAGATCACCCGCACCCCGCGGGCCATCGCTGCCCGCAGGGCGGCTTCACAGCGTGGCGTCAGCAGGTGCTCGGAGTTCAGGAGCGTGCCGTCCAGGTCAACGGCGATAGCATGAATTTCAGGAGCCATAGTATTGTTTCGGGCGTGTCCTGTTGTCTCAGGGCGGCGCAGCGCCTGATTATACGCTATCGGCGGCCTCCTGGCACGCCGGAATCGCCGGCAGGTCACAGGGGCCGGTAGGCCACTGCCACCCCGCGGAACCCCGCCCCACTGGTGGAGGGGAGCTGGAAGGTGAGGCGCCACCCGGCATGTTTGTAGCCGCTTTCCGGCGCGTGGTACAATCGCGCTGCATACGGAGCGGTTCTGCCCGGCCTGCGCAGGGATGCCCCGGCGGCATCGCTCCAGCCTGCCGCGCTCTCCCCTGTGGTCGGGGCGTCTGCCAGCAGGCGACCATGACTGCTCCCTGGAGAGTTGTTGTGAAGCGTCGAACCGTCATGCTCCTGGTCGCTGTGGCGATGCTTGCGCCGTTGCTCGCTGGCTTCGCCCCGCCGCGCCAGCCAGCCCCGACTGTCAACCTGCAACTTGACGCCGGGTATGGCGGGCGTTTCCGCCCGGATGCCTGGACGCCGCTGCTGTTAAGCGTGGCCAATGACGGCCCGGATGTCAGCGGTGCATTGCGCGTCCGCGCGGAAAACAACCCCGGCCTCAATGCCACCACCTACAGCGTCCCGATCGATCTGCCGCACCAGTCGCGCAAGCAGGTCTTCCTGTACGTCAGCGCCCAGGCCCTGAGCCGCCAGATCACCGTCGAACTGGCTGATGCCAGGGGTGAAATCCTGGCAACGGCTTCCCAGCCGGTGCTGCCCACCAACCCGCAGGATGTTCTGGCAGTGGTGGTGACTGATTCGCCGGGCGGCTCGCTGGACCTGACGGCGGTCGCCCTGGGCGGTGGCGCTTCCTACCAGGCGAACTGGCCGGCGGACCACATCCCGCCCGTAGCCAGTGCGCTGCTGGGGCTGGATGTGATGGTCTTCACCGATGTCGATACCGGACGGCTCTCGGTGGAGCAACAGCGGGCCATTGCTGACTGGGTGCTGGCGGGCGGCCATCTGATCATCGGCGGCGGGCCGAACTACCGCCTGACCACCGCCGGGCTGGCTGACCTGCTGCCGGTGGACATCCAGGGCACGATCTCCGTGGACGACCTGACGCCGCTGGCCCGCTTTGCTGGCCGACCCGGAGACAACCTGCGGGAGCCGGGCGTCATCCTGACGACGGGCGCGCCGCGCCCCGGCGCCGAAGTGCTGGTCAGTGTCGGGGAAACGCCCCTGCTGATCCGCCGCGCTTATGGCGGGGGTCTGGTGGATTATCTGGCCGCCGATCCCGGCCTGGAGCCATTCCGTCGCTGGGCGGGCCGCGCCGCGTTATGGGACGCCCTGATCTTCGTCCCGCGGCAATCGCCAAGCTGGGCCGCCGGGTTGCAGGAATGGGCTATGGCCGACCGCGCTGTGCGCCAGTCGCCGGGCTTCGCCCTGCCCTCCGCGCTGGAGATCGTCGGCATGCTGGTCACCTATATCCTCATCATCGGCCCGCTCAATTACCTGGTGTTGCGCCTGATCAACCGGCGCGAGCTGGCCTGGCTGACCATCCCGGCCATTGTCGCGGTCTTCAGCGTCCTGGCCTACGCCACCGGCTTCAGCCTGCGCGGCACACAGATCACGCTCAACCGCCTCAGCGTGGTGCAGGTCTGGCCGGGGAGCAACCGCGCCCGCGTGGATGGACTGGTTGGCGTCCTGTCGCCGCGCCGGAGCGTGTACCGGCTCAGCGCCGGGCCGGGCCTGACCCTGCGCCCGCTGCCCGCCGAAGGCGGCGGGCCTTTCAACCCGACCCAGGCCGCGATCACTATCGAGCAGACCGATCATTTCGCCGCCCGCGATGTCCTGATTGACGCCAGCCTGATCGCCGGGTTTGCCCTCAGCGGCTTTGTCGATGGCGTGCCGCGCCTGCAGGGCAGCGCGGAACTGGTCTACGCCGATGGTCTGGCTCAGCGCCTGCGGGGGACGGTGACCAACACCACCGGCCTGATCCTGAACGGCGCGGCAGTGCTGGTCAACGGCGGGGTACAACACCTGGGGACACTGGCGCCGGGGTCCAGCGCCGCTTTTGACCTGCGCCTGACCGGCTCTCAGAGCGCACCGCTGACGCTGGTCAGCGGGCAGGATACCAGCCTGGCCTACGAAAGCATGGATATCACCGTGCAGGACATCATGGGCCTGGAATACTGGCCGCAGCGCAGCTTCCGCCCCATCACCGAAGACGACCGCCGGATTCGTCAGCGGCAGAACCTGCTGAGCGCCATTGCCTTTGACAAAGATTTCAGCGGTGGGCGTGGCGACCGTGTCTTTGTCGTTGGCTGGGCGGATGTCTCCCCGCTGCCAGTAGACCTGGAAGACACAGCATGGACCCCCCAGGATGTGGCGCTTTACATCTTCGAGTTGCCGGTGGTGGTATCAGCCCCGGAGGGGACGGTCAGCGTCCCGCCGTGGCTTTCCACCTGGGCGGTGGCCAGGGCCAGCTCGGTTAGCGGGATGCGCCCGTATAATGTGACGATTGGCGGCCAGGATCGGGTGGCTTTCCGGTTCACGCCTTTGCCCTCCGTGCGGCTCAGGGTGGTCGAACGGCTGGAGATCACGGCCCGCCGGGCCAGCCCCGGGATGGCGCGGGTGCTGGTCTGGAACTGGGCGGCGACGCGCTGGGACCTGCTCGATCTGGGCGGCGGCGTCCGGGCGCGGCTGGACGATCCCGCGCCATATATCGGCCCGAATAACGCCGTTGAGGTGCTGGTGTTGCCGGAGGAGCTTGATAGCTACGTGACCTATGCCCAGATCGATGTGACGTGGTACGGGCAGTTCTAGGGTAGGGGGCGGCCAGTCGCGCCCGGCGCAGTCAGGCAGCGGCGGCGCAAAACGGGTATGATCAGGATGATCACACGAGGTAAAAGGATAGCCCAATGAACGCGATCATCGAGACACGCAACCTGGTCAAGCGTTACGGCAAGCTGGAGGCGGTCAGCAACCTCAACCTGATCGTGCCGGAGGGCGCGATCTACGGCTTTGTGGGGCCGAATGGGGCGGGCAAGACCACCACCATGCGCATCCTGACCACCCTGATGCGTCCTACCAGTGGCGAGGCTTACGTCGCCGGCTACGAAGTCACCAGGGACCCGCGCAATGTGCGCCGGGCAATCGGCTACATGCCTGACTTTTTCGGCGTCTACGACGATATGCGCGTCTGGGAATACCTGGATTTCTTCGCCGCCTGCTACGACATCCCCGAACGCGAACGGGCCACCCTGGTTGACGACCTGCTGGAACTGGTTGACCTGACCCACCGCAAGAACGACATGGTCGATAAGCTCAGCCGGGGGATGAAACAGCGCCTGTGCCTGGCCCGTACCCTGGCCCATGATCCGCAGGTGCTGATCCTGGATGAGCCGGCTTCTGGCCTGGACCCCCGTGCCCGCATCGAGATTCGCGAGTTGCTGGTGGAACTGGCCAACATGGGCAAGACGGTTTTCTTCTCCTCCCACATCCTCTCGGATGTCAGCGAAATCTGCACGCACATCGGGATCATCGAGGCGGGGCAGATGGTCGCCCAGGGCAGCATGGAGGAGATGCGCCGCCAGCTCATGCCGCACCGCGAGATCAAAATTACCTTCCTTACTGTTGAAGACCGCGAACGGGCCAAAGGGCTGATCGGCAGCATCGAGGGTGTGGAAAACGTGGTGGAGATCGAAGCCAGCGAAAAAGGTCGGCCTCGCCTGAAGATCATCTTCACCGGGGAAGACGAAGGCGTGGCCCTGATGAGCCAGAAGCTCAGCACAGCGGGCATCGCCATCGTCGGCTTCAGCGAGGAGGAGCGCAGCCTGGAGGCGCTCTTCATGCGCGTGACCAAAGGGCTGGTGACCTGAGTCCTCAGTGCATTGTGTTGTGCCAGGAGATGGCAGGGGAGACCTGAAGCCCCCGGCCAGAGGTGCCCATGACTGCAAACCCGATTTCCAGGAACCGCCGTACCCTCAGGGAGCGCCTGTTTGGTAATCCAATGGCGATCAAAGAACTACGCGGGCGGATGCGCGGCGCGCGGGCGTTCATCGTCCTGACGATCTACCTGGGCCTGATGAGCCTCTTTCTCACCCTGATCTATATGCTCTACGTCCAGTCGATGGCTTTCAGCGGGTCCGGGCAGGGCGGCGAGATCGGGCGTGTCCTGTTCTACAGCATCGTTGGCGTGGAACTCTTCCTGGTGACCTTCATCGCCCCGGCCTTTGCCGCCGGGTCCATCAGCGGGGAGCGCGAACGGCAGACCTACGATCTGTTGCGGACAACGCTGTTGCCGGCGCGTGCCCTGGTTGGCGGCAAGCTGTTTGCCACGTTGTCCTACATCCTCCTGCTTCTGCTGGCGGCCATTCCGCTGCAGAGCATCGCCTTTCTGTTCGGCGGGGTCAGCGGGGCCGAACTGGCGCTTTCGTTTGTGGTGTTGTTCAGTACGGCGGTATTGCTGGCTTCTGTGAGCGTCTTTTTCTCGGCGGTCACCCGGCGCACGCTTTCGGCCAGTGTGCTCAGCTACGCGTTTGCGCTGCTGACCGTCCTCGTCCTGCCGGTCGGGATGCTGATTCTGTTGCCGATGATCAACGGCCTGATCCTTGCCTATGGTGCGACGCTGGCCGGTAGCGTGGAGGCCGCGCTGTATTATGTCATGGGCTTTTTCGTCGCCACCAACCCGCTGGGGACGCTCTACGGGACATTACTGCTGCTGGCCGACCGCCAGGTAGCCGGAGTGTTTGATGTCACCCTGCAAAACGGCGCGGTGATCAGGCTGGTATCCCCGTGGATCGTGTTTGTCATCTTCACCCTGATCGTGACGGCGGTGATGCTGGTCATCGCCGCGCGTCGTGTGGATCGCATCGAAGAAGTCTAGCGGCGGCAAAGCGTATTCCCATTGTCGAATCGGCCCGCCGGGATCATAATGAAAGCAGGACACAGTGACGCTGTCCGCTGCCTCATCATCGTCAAGCGTCACCACCGGGGGTAAAACACCATGATCCGCGAGATCGCCCTGCAACTGCTGGCCCTGCTGGCCGGCTGGGACCGCCGCCTGCGGCTCCAGAAGAGCCTGCTGTGGCTACCGCGCGGCCTGCTGCTGGGCGTCGGCGCGGGCATCATCCTGGCCCTGGTGGCCCGTCTGCGCCCGGTGCTCCTGCCGGATCAGATCGCGGCGCTGACTGCTATCGCCGCCGGTGTGGGGGCGCTGGGGGTGCTGGCCGCGATCTGGCTGCGCCAGCAGGATAGCCTGCGCCTGGCCCGTTTCTTTGATGACACATTCGATCTCAAGGAGCGCCTGAGCACATCGCTGGAGATCGCCGCCGGGCGCATCCGCTCCCCCAACCCGGAGATCACCGCCCACCTGCTGGAAGACACGCTGACCCGCGCTCAGCGCATCGATCCGGCGGCTTACCTGCCCCTGCGTGTCAGGAGCCGCGATGTCGGTCTGTTGCTGGGCCTGATCGCTTTCCTGGCCCTCCTGCTGGCCCTGCCCAACCCGCAGAGCCAGGCTCTGGCGGAGCAGCAGCTGATGCAGGCCACCATCCAGCAGCAGGTCGAACAACTGGAAGCCCTGCGCGAACAGGTAGCGGAAAACGCCACCATTGACCAGGAAACCCGTGAAGCGTTGCTGGAGGCGATCGACCGTGCTACTGAGCGGCTGGCCCAGGAGGAACTATCGCGGGAAGAAGCCTTTGCCACCCTGTCTGACCTGGCCGAGGAGATGCGGGCCATGGCCGAACGATCGCGGACGCTCAGCCCGGAACAGCGGGAAGCGTACCGCCAGGCAGCGGATGCCCTCCGTGACCGGGCCGCTGACCTGAGCCATGCCCTGGAACAGGCCGATCCGGCCCGCACCGCCGAAGCCCTGCAACAGCTCAGCCGGGAACTGACCGGCATCGGCCAGGCGGAACAGCAGCCGCTGGCTGAGGCGTTGCAGGCCGCCGCTGAAGCCTTGCGCGAAGTCAGCCCCGAACTGGCCGAGAACCTCCGCGAAGCGGCGGAAGCCCTGCAGCGCGAGGACACCGCCGCGGCGCAGCAGGCGCTTGAGGAAGCCGCCGCGCAGGCGGCACAGGAAGCGGCGCAGCAGGCAGGGCAGCAGGCCACCGAAAGCCAGACCGCTGCCCGCCAGATTGCCTCACAGGCGGCCCAGCAGGCGGAGCAGGGTGCCCAGCAGGTAGCCCGGCAACCCGGCCAGCAACGCCAGGGTCAGCCTGGCGGAGATTCCGGCGATCAGACCGGTGATGGCGCTGCCGCCACCCGTATCCAGCAGATCCAGCCCGGCCAGGACGGACAGAGCACCGAATCCGGCGAGCAAGGACAGGCCAGTCAGCCCGGCGGCCAGGCCGGGGATGAGGCGGGCGAGCAGAGCCAGCAGGGTATCATCCAGGGAATCGAGCCTGATGACAGCGCCGGTGATAGCCCCGGCGCCGCCCCCGGTGCGGGCGATAGCGCGGGCGGCCAGCAGGAAGGCAGCTTCGCCGCCAGCGGCGAGACGATCGACCAGAACAATGCCCCGGATGGTAGCGGCCTGACCGAATATGAACCGATCTTCGCCCCGCGAGCCATCGGGGCGGGCGGCGGCCAGCAGGTGCAGCTCAGCGGTTCCGGCGAGCCGGGCGATACGGTCGTCGATGAAGGCGACTTTGTACAGGAGCCGGAAGGCCAGTCGATCATCGGCTATGACCGCGTCTTCAGCGATTACGCCAACGCCGCCCGTCAGGCCCTCCAGCGCGATTACATCCCGCTCAGTATGCGTGATATCGTCCGGAATTACTTTGCTTCACTGGAACCCTAGCAGGACGTACACGATCGGAAATGGTTTGCCTCAGATGTTTCATGGTGTTACAGCCCGCTCCCGGCGATTGATCGGTGCGCTGACCCTGGCGCTGCTGTCGGGCGGCTGCCTGAGGCCCGCCACGGAATCGCCGCCTACTGTCGCACTGCCTGCGCCTGAGGTTTCTTCGCCCACCGTATCGATGGAGCCTGCCGCGCCGGTGATCCTGCTGGAGCAGCCCAGCGCCGGGGGGACGCTGCGGTTGATCCGTTACGAAGGTCCGCAGGGCACCTGCCTGGCTCTGACTTTTGACCCGCAGACACTGGCGGTCAATCGCTGCGGGGCCTTTGCCGGGGGCGTCGGCTTTGTGGAGGCGTTGACCGATCCGACCGGCCAGACAGTGCGGGTAGCCTTTGGCCTGACGGGCAGCCCGGCGGCGACCGCTGTCGCCATCGAGTTTGCGGGCGGTGGCAACGCTCCGGCTGCTGTCGGCGGTGGCGGTTACCTGTTGATCCTGGCCGCCGGACAGACGCCCCTGCGGGCGACGGCCATCGATCAATATGGCTATATGGTCGGGCAATGGCGTTTTTAGGGCGCCGGGTTTCTGGCGCATTCGCCGGTTTGACGTATGATCAGGCCATGACCCACTCAAGGCGGCCTGACCGATCGATCTGGAGATGCGCATGACGACAGCCCCATCTTCATCAACCACGCTCAGCGTGGACGAGTTCCGCGATACAGCCGAGCGCATCGTCAACGAAGTCAGCCGGGTGATTGTCGGCCAGGAAGAGGTGATCCGCCACGTGCTGATCTGCGTGATCGCCGGTCGCCATGCCCTGTTGGAAGGCGTGCCCGGCCTGGGTAAGACCATGCTGATCCGTACACTGGCCGAAGTGCTTGACCTCAAGTTCAGCCGCATCCAGTTCACCCCGGACCTGATGCCCGCCGATATCACCGGCACGGACATCATGCAGGAGCGGGAGGATGGCCGCCGCGAGTTCGTTTTTCAGGCCGGGCCGATCTTCGCCAACCTGATCCTGGCTGACGAGATCAACCGCGCCACCCCCAAAACCCAGTCCGCCCTGCTGGAGGCCATGCAGGAGAAGTCGGTGACCATCTCCAACCGCACTTACCGGCTGGAGCCGCCCTTCTTTGTCCTGGCTACCCAGAATCCGCTGGAGATGGAAGGCACTTATCCGTTGCCGGAAGCGCAACTGGACCGCTTCCTGTTCAAAGTGGATGTGCCTTTCCCCAGTGCCGGGGAACTGGTCACGATCCTCGATCGGACGACTGGCGCGGAAGAACCGGTGGTGCACAAAGCCGCCGATGGCGCGCGGATCGTCGCCATGGGCCAGCTTGCCCTGCAGACGCCGATCGATAGCCGCCTGAGCGATTACGCGGCCCGGCTGGTGGTCGCCACGCACCCCGAAAGCCCAACGGCGCCGGATATTGTACGCCGCTACGTGCGCTACGGGGCCAGCCCACGCGGGGCGCAGGCCCTGATCCTGGGCGGCAAGATCACCGCTCTGCTCAGTGGCCGCTACAACGTAGCTTATGAGGATATCCGGGCGGTGGCCCCGGCAGCCCTGCGTCACCGCCTGCTGCTCAATTTCGAAGGTCTGGCGGAGGGAATCCGCCCCGACACGGTGATCGCCGAGTTGCTGGAAAGCGTGCCCAAGGAAGCCTGACTCGCGTTGGCCTGTTGATCAGCCGTTCGCCCCGGTCATGCCGGCCGGCGATGGGGTAGGAAAGAAGTTCTGGTCTATGGATGAGAGAAACCGCGATACCGCTGATCGGGACTCGATGGCGAATGCCAGCGCAGACCCTGAGTCTGACGCCACCCTGCCTGAAAAGCCCGCCAACGCCGCCAGCGACATTCATGCGACGCAGCGCCTGCCTGATGTGCTGGGCGCGCCAGGGCAGCCCCGGCGCCTCTCCTATGGCTACAGTCGCGACATTGGCATGGTGCGCTCCAACAACGAGGATTCAACGCTGGCCTTTTTGAGCAGCCAGAACAACACGCAGAATAACCCTGATTTCGGCGTTTTCATCGTGGCTGATGGCGCGGGCGGCCACGAGGATGGCGAGCAGGCCTCGATGCTGGCCAGCCGTATCGTGATGGATCTGGTCAGTCAGCGCATTTTCCTGCCCATGTTGCTGCGCCATATTGAGACGGACACGGAGCCGATTCCCCCGCTGGCGGAAGTGCTGGCCGAAGCCGTCCAGACCGCCGATGCCCGCCTGCGGAGCGAAGTGCCCGGCGGCGGCACGACATTAACTGCAGCGGTGGTCATCGGCGACCTGGTTCATATCGCGCACGTGGGCGATAGCCGGGCCTACCTGATCAGCGGCGGAGGCGGCGAACCGCCCAGGATCAGCCAGCTCACCCGCGATCACTCCGTCGCCAAGCGCCTGGAGGAAATCGGCCAGATCACCGCTGACGAGGCCGCCCACCACCCGGAAGTCAGCCGGCTGTGGAAGATGCTGGGCCTCAGCGATAACCTGGAGCCGGATATCAATACCCGGCGCCTGCCGGCGGGCAGCTGGCTGCTACTGTGCAGTGACGGCCTGTGGAACATGGTATCGGATAGCGAAATCGCCGCGATTGTGACCGGCGCGACCACCCCGCAGGAGGCTGCTGACCGCCTGGTGCTAACCGCCAACACCTACGGCGGGCTGGACAATATCTCGGTCATTGTGGTGCGGGTGCCCTAGGCCGCGGCCACCGGTCCGGCGAGGAACGCGGCTTCATGGCGGAAAGCACGCTCTTTGACGAAAAGACCCTGCACAAGCTGGAGCAGCTTGCTCTGGTGGCCAGCCAGGTGCGGGCTGGGGCGATCAAAGGCGAGCGACGCAGTACCAAGCGCGGCACCAGCATCGAATTCGCCGACTACCGCAACTACACGCGCGGCGATGACCTGCGCCGCGTTGACTGGAACATCTTCGCCCGCCTGGAACGCCCTTTCATCAAGCTGCTGGAGGAAGAGGAGGACCTGGCCGTCCACCTGCTGCTGGACGCTTCCGCCAGTATGGACTGGCCGCGCGATCCCGGCGCGCCATCCGCCGCCCACAAGTTCACGTTTGCGCGGCGGTTGCTGGCCGGGTTGGGTTACATCGCTCTGGTCAGCGGCGATCGCCTGAGCGTGCGGGCGCTGGGTGGCCCGGCGCCGCAGCAGTGGGGGCCGGGGCGGGGCCGGGGACGCATCCTGGAAGTGCTCGGCATGGTGGAAGAATTCCAGACCGGGGGGGAGACCGCGCTCTCAGTCAGCCTGCGCGCCTATGCCCTGCGCGGCGGGCGTCCCGGCCTGTGCATCGTGATCAGCGACCTGTTCTCCTCCGACGGCTACGCCGATGGATTGACCGCCCTGCTGGGGCGCGGCCATGAGATCGCCCTGCTCCATGTCCTCTCCCCGGATGAAGTTAACCCGCCGCTGGCCGGCGACCTGCGGCTGGTGGATGTGGAGACGGCTTCCGGCCAGGATGTCTCGGTGGACGACAGCATGCGCGATCTGTACCGGCGGCGGCTGGTGGCCTGGCGGGAGAGCATCCAGGCGTACTGCGCCGCGCGCGGCGTGCACTATGTCCCGGTGGAAACATCCGTGCCCTGGGAGGAGGTCATCCTCTACCAGTTGCGGCGGCTGGGCGTGGTACGCTAGGGACAGGCCGGCACATTGTGATCGCTCGCGGGTATGGCCGGCTGCCTGTTACCGGAAGAGCGAATGAAACGCGAATGTGAGGGCCGGTTGCCCATACACGTGAGTCCCGGAGGACCTGGCGGTTTATGGCCTTCCTGACACCGCTTGCGGCGCTGCTCGGCGCGCTGGCAATTCCCATCGTGCTATTGTACCTGTTGCGTCTGCGCCGCCATGAGGCCGAGGTCAGCAGCACGTACCTGTGGCGGCAAATCGTGCAGGATCGCGAGGCTAACGCCCCCTGGCAGCGCCTGCGCCGCAGCCTGCTGCTGTTCCTCCAGCTCCTGATACTGGCTCTGCTCGTTCTGGCCCTGATGCGCCCGTTTGTGGAGACGCCGACGATCACCACCGGGCGGATCGCCCTGTTGCTGGACGCTTCCGCCAGTATGAATGCGACCGATATCACGCCGTCGCGTTTTGCCGCCGCCCGCCAGGAGGCGCTGGCACTGGTAGATACTCTGAGCGCACAGGACAGCATGACCGTGATCCGCGTGGCAGCGGTGCCAGAAGTGCTGGCCAGCGCCACCGGCGACCGTAACCTGCTGCGGGAGGCCATCCTGAGCGCCCGGCCATCCTCCGGCCCGGCTGACTGGTTGGCGGCGCTGACGCTGGCCGCCGGCGGGGCGGCGGGCGTGGAACGCTTTAGCGTGGTGTTGATCAGCGACGGCGGTCTGCCGCCTGATCTGCCGGCCATCCCCGGCGAATTTCGTTACGTCCCGATCGGCCAGAGTGCGGAAAACGTGGGGCTGACGGCGCTGGCTCCCCGCGCCCGCGCCGGGGAACCGCCGCAGGTTTTCATCGAGATGACCAATTTCGGGTCACAGACCGCTGAGGTCATCCTCAGCCTGGAACTGGATGGCGTCCTTGATCGAGCCGAGCGTTTCCGCATCTCCGGCGGGAGCGTGCAGGAGATCGTCTATACCGATCTGTCCGGCAACTTTTCCACGCTCACCGCGACCCTGCAACCCGCCAGTGGTTCTGTGGTGCCCGATTATCTGGCGCTGGATGACCGCGCCTGGGCGGTCTTCACGCCGCCGGGGGCGGGACGTGTCCTGCTGATGACGCCCGGCAACCTGTACCTGCGCCAGGCGCTGGCCAGCCTGCCGGGCGTAGCGGCGTTTCAGGGGCAGACGGCAGCCGGGCTGCCGACCGGCCAGGCGTTTGACCTGTACATCTTGGATGGCTGGCTGCCGGAAGATGGCGTCCTGCCGCCCGGCGATCTGCTGATTGTCAACCCGCCGGGCGACACGGCGCTCTTTCGCGTGCTGGGGCGCAGCCTGGAAACAGGCAACCCCCGTGTTCGCCGTGATGACCCGCGCACCCGGTACGTCAGCTTCGACAACGTCAGTGTGCTGGACTTCAACGTGTTGGACGGCGTAGACTGGGCCGAGCCGCTGATCACGGTTGATGGGGGGCCGTTACTGCTGGCGGGGACGGTCGACGGACGCCAGATCGCCATCCTGACCTTTGACCTGCATCGCTCCGACCTGCCGCTGCAGATCGCCTGGCCGATCCTGCTGGCTAACCTGATGCAGTGGTACACCCCGGCGCGGACAGCCGGTACGGCGGAAAGCCTGCGTGTGGGGGAGACGCTGGCGCTGAATCCGCCTTTCGAGGCCGATACGCTGCGGATCACCGATCCGGATGGCGCAACAACCACCCTGCATGTAGGCGAGGATGCGCTGATCTACACCGGGATGACACAGCCTGGCCTCTATACAGTCGAGACCTACGCCCGGGGCGAGTTGATCCGGCGCGAGCCGTTCGCCGTGAACCTCTTTGACCGGGTAGAGGGCCTGATCCGGCCCGCCGAAAGCCTGCGCATTGGCGCCAGTGAGGTCACGGAAGCGGCCCGTGAGGAGATCGGGCAGCGCGAGTTCTGGCCGGTGCTGGCGCTGGCGGCGCTGGCGCTGCTGACATTGGAATGGTGGCTGTATCAGCGGCGGATGCGCCTGCCTAGCCCGGCGGAAGTATGGGCCAGGAACCGGGCGAAAAGCTGAGGTGTCTGCCGTGGGGGGGAAGATGGTTGGGAATTACGCAGGGTGACGCAAGCATCTTGGGGGAGTTGGGCCAGTTATGGCGATAACGGTGACGCTGACACATGACAGCAATGCCCTGGCGGCGTTGCGTGAAGCGTGGGAGGCGCTGAGTGAGCGCTGCCCCACCCAGAGCATCTACATGACCTGGGACTGGGTCACCATCTGGTGGAAATTCTATGGCCAGGGTGCCGAACTATGGCTGCTTCAGGCGCGGGCAGAAGATGGGCGATTGATCGGCCTGGCGCCACTCATGCTGGTTGTTCACCGGCCAGTCTCACTGCTGCGCTGGCGGCAGTTACAGTTCATCGGTGCATCATCGCCATTCGATCACCTCGACTTTCTGATCGAATCCGGCGCTGAGTCACTTGTGCTACCGTTGTTCCTGGAGCGTTTGCAGGCCGAACAGCATCGCTGGGATGTATTGCTGCTCTCCGCCTTACCAGAACAATCGTCGACATTGTCCCTGCTACGCCAGAGTAGCCTCCCTTGGGAAGCGGGGGAACCGCAGTGCTGCCCGGCTATCGCCCTGCCCGGCGATTGGGAGACTTACCACAGCGCCCTCAGCAAGCGCAAGCGCAAGAACATTCGCCACACGCATAATGTCCTGGATAGCGCCTTTCCGGGTCGCTGGGGCTGGGAACGTGTAGAGAACCCGGCTGAGCTGGAGCCGACCATGTCAACCATGATCCGGCTGCACCAGGCCAAATGGGCCGCGCTCGGTAAGCCGGGTGGTTTCGCCGACGCCACCACAGTCGCCTTTCATCAGGCCATCAGCCGCCGCCTTCTGGAGCAGGGCTGGCTGTGGCTGTACCGTCTGTGCATTGATGGCCGGCCGGCGGCTATTGAGTATGCCTACGCTTACCGCGACCGGGTGTATGCCTTTGCTTCCGGTGTGGATTTCAGCCTGGCGGAATACAGCCCCGGCCAGGTTCTAATGGAAGCCATGATTGGGGAGGCTATCCGTGCCGGGATGCGGTACTATGATTTCCTGCGCGGAGACGAAGCATACAAGTTCTTCTGGGAGGCGCAGTGCTGTTATGATCATAGCCTGTGCTGGTATGCCAGCCCGGCTGCACAACAACAGCGCCGCCTGCTGGCATTGGGTCGGTCTGTCTGGCACCGGGGGAAGCGCCTGCTGCCCGCCGACCTGCGCCGTCGTCTGCGTCGCCTGGGAGCATCTCCCCCTGCTACTGCTGGAGTAGCCGACATCGAGTAAGTGTATCGGCAGAGGGTCCTATGCCTGACTCCCACCAGCCTCCGCGCGTGATTGTCTGCACCGGCGTCAACTGCAACGCCGCCGGTTGTGGGGAGCGTATCTACCACCACCTGGAAGCGCTACTGGCGCAGGCCGATCCGCTTCATCCGCCATTCCTGTTGCGCACAGCCAATTGCCTGGATATGTGCGCTGTGGGGCCGAACATGGTCATCTACCCCGGCAACCGCCGCTTTAACAGCCTGGACGAGGCAACGGCGGAAGTGATCGTCCGCCGGGAGAGCGCGCCGGATGCTGCCGGGACGGAGTCGTAGGCTTGTGAGGGCATCATGACCTTCACCAACCCCATTGCCCTGCTGTTGCTTGCCCTGCTGCCGGTGATTGCTGCTATCGGCTGGCCGCGTGCTGCCTACCGCCGCCGCCGTGACGCACTCAGTCTGGCCCTGCGCCTGTTGATCGTGACCCTGATCGTGCTCAGCCTGGCCGGACTGCAGCTCAGCCGCGCCGCCGACCGGCTGGCCGTCGTCTTCCTGGTGGATGTCTCCGACAGCATGGACGCTGCCGCGCAGGCCGCCGCCCTCGATTACGTCCGGGCAGCCATGGCCGAAAGCCCGCCCGACGACCGGACAGCTGTGATCCTCTTTGGCGGAGACGCCCTGGTAGAGCGCCCGCTGCTGCCGGGCCACGAACTGGGGCCGATCGGTTCCCGCCCCAGCACGCTCAACACTGACCTGGCAGAAGCCATCCGGCTGGGGCTGGCCCTCTTCCCGGCGGATGCGGCCCGGCGGATGGTGATTCTCAGCGATGGCGTGGCTACGGTAGGCGACGCCCCGGCAGCTGCCCGCCTGGCCGCCGCCGCCGGTGTGCAGATCGACTTTGTGCCCTTCAGCCGGCAGTCCGCGCCGGAGATGGCGGTCACTGATGTGCAGGTCCCTTCGCGGCTTAATGTTGATGAGCCGTTCGAGGTCAGTTACACCATCACCAGCACGATCGACACCCCCGCTGTGGTCATCCTGCAGGCTGGCGGCCAGACGGTTGCCCGCGTGCCGGTCAACCTGCGGGCCGGGGAAAACCGCTACTTCTTCCGCCTCAGTTCTGGCTTCCCCAACCCTGGCTTCAGCGATATCCGTGTGCAGGTGGAGCCGGAAGATTCCGCCGCTGACAGCTTCTACCAGAACAACCAGCTTTCCGCCTTCGCTGAGATCACCGGCCCGGCGCGGGTGCTGCTGGTGGCGCGGGATAGCCCGGAAGGCCAGGCGGACATCGAGCACCTGCGTCCGGCGCTGGAGGAAGTCGGGCTGGCCCTGGATACCGCCACGCCCGCTGACTTGCCGATCGGTCTGGCCCCACTGAGCAGTTACGCCAGCGTGATCCTGGTCAACGTCCCGGCGCGGGACCTTTCCTACCTGCGCATGGAAGCCCTGCGCACGTATGTGCGCGATCTGGGCGGCGGGTTGGTGGTCATCGGCGGCGACCAGAGCTACGGCGTTGGCGGCTACTACCGCACCCCGCTGGAAGAGACCCTGCCGGTGGAGATGCAGCTCCGTGATCAGGAGCGCCTGCCGGCGCTGACCATGCTCTTTGTGATCGACACCTCCGGCTCAATGGGGGCGGTCGGGCCGAGTGGCTTCACCAACGTTGACCTGGCTAAGGAGGCGATCATCCGCTCGGTTGACCTGCTCAACCCGGTGGATCGCGTCGGCGTTGTTGGCTTCGACAGCCGGGCGTCCTGGGTTGTCCCGCCCACCTCCGCAGAGAATCCAGCAGCCATCCAGGAGCAGGTCGCCACCCTGCGCGCCGGGGGCGGGACGGACATCCTGGCTGGCATCCGCGCCGCCGCCGACTACCTGCCGCAGGACCCCTCCCTGCTCAAGCATGTCATCCTGCTGACTGATGGCGGTGCCAACCCGGCCGGCATTGTCCCCACCGTGCAGCAGATGCGCATCCTGTATAATGCCACGACCACAGTAGTCGCTATCGGCGAAGGCTACGCGCCTTTCCTGCAGGACGTGGCCGTAGCCGGGCAGGGTAATTTCCATGTGGCCCGCGATGTCAGCACAATCCCTTCGATCTTCACCGCAGAGACAGTACTGGCGACCCGCTCCTATATCATGGAGGAAGAGTTCTTCCCGGCGGTGACCGGCCAAAGCCCGATCCTGAGCGGCATCCAGCGCTTCCCGCCGCTGCTGGGTTACGTGGCGACGACCGCCAAAGATACCGCCCAGGTGCTGCTGCGCAGCCCGCAGCCCAACGCCGATCCGATTCTGGCGGCGTGGCAGTACGGGCTGGGTCGTGTCGTCGCCTGGACCAGCGATGCCGCCGCCCGCTGGGCGCGCCAGTGGGTCACCTGGGAGGATTACCCGCGCTTCTTCAACCAGATGGTGCGCTGGACCATCACCGAAGGGCTGAACAGCAACCTGGAGGCGCGCGTGGAGCAGCGCGGGGAACAGGCCGTGTTGATCGTGGATGCCCGCGACGGCGTGGGGAACTTCCTCAACGGCCTGCTGCTGGACGCCGGGATCGTCAGCCCTGGCTTGCAGGCGCAGGCTGTTCAGCTCTTTCAGGTCGCGCCGGGGCGCTACGAAGGGGTTTTTGAGCCGGGGGAGGAAGGCGCGTATTTTATCCGCCTGGTCGGGCAACCCGCGCCCGGTGCACGGATTCCCGCCGACGTGCGCGTGGCCCAGACGACCGGCTGGGTGCTGACCTATTCGCCGGAATATCGCCTGCCAGCGGGCAGCCAGGACCTCGACCTGCTCAACGAGCTGGCCAACCTGACTGGCGGCGGTTCGCTGGCCGGGCGGCCAGAAGCTGTTTACGCCCACAATGTGCGGGCCGCCCGCGCCGCGCTGCCGCTGTGGCCGTGGCTGCTGGGACTGGCGGCCATCCTGCTGCCGCTGGACGTGGGCGCTCGGCGGCTGGTGCTGACAGCCGCTGACCTGCGCCGGTTGCAGGCATGGCTGGACGCCCGGCTGGGCCGCCCGGCCCCCCTCCGGGAGGTTATCCGCGCCGAGCAGCTTGACCGCCTGCTGGCCGCCCGCGAGCGCGCTCGCAGCGAGATGGAAAGCGGCGAACCGCGTCCACCCGGCGAGCGCATTCTGCCCGTTGACGAGCGCCGCCAGCCGACTCCTTCCCGCCCCGCCCAGGAAGAGACCACTCCCGCCGCCGTGACCGCCGCAACGCTGGTCGCCCGTCGCCGCAGCACACGGCAGGAACAGGGTGCACCGCCCGCTCCGGAGTCGCTGCCTGCCCAACCACCGCCAGCAAGACCGCCGGAGCCACGCCCGGCGCGGCGCGGGACGCCTCAGGCTTACCCCAAGCCACCCAAACCGCCGGAGGAAGAAGGCACGGTGGCCTCCCGTCTGTTACGGCGCAAGCGCGCCCGCGGATACGATCGAGACGAGGGCGGCCCGCCCGAATAAGCGGGGAGCGGGAGCAGAAGTCGCCCGCAGGGGGGAACCAGCGGGCTGGTAAGGGTGAGGACGGTGGTATCAGCACAACGGGGGCGCTCCACCGCAGAGCGCCCCCGTGTGATCTCCCTTGCCAGCGCAGCGCAGGCGCTAGCCCCCGCCCGCCACCATCTGCACGAACGGCCCGACCTGCGCCACCAGCTCGCTTACGCTGCTGCTCATCATCCCGAAGAACATCTGCGGGAAGAGACCGATCCAGAAGATCATGACGATCAACGGCGCCAGCGCCACCAGTTCCTTCCAGGTCAGCGGCTGGGCAGCCAGCGCTTCGTTCTCCGGCTTGTCCAGCGGGCCCATGAAGATCTTCTGGAACATGTACAGCAGGTACACGGCGGCCATGATCACGCCGAACGCGGCGAAGAACGTGAAGAAGAAGCCCAGCACCGGGCTGCCAAATGAGCCAAGCAGGATCGTGAACTCGCCAACAAAGCCGTTCATCCCTGGCAGGCCCATGCTGCTCAGGACAATGATCAGGCTCAGCCCGCCGAAGAGCGGCAGCGCCTTCCACACCCCGCCGAAGGCGTCCAGGGCTTTGGTATGGCGGCGCTCATAGAGGATGCCGACGAGGATAAACAGCCCGCCCGTGCTGATCCCGTGGTTGACCATCTGCAGGATGCCGCCAGAGATGCCCGCCGCGTTGAGGGCGAAGATGCCCAGCATGACAAAGCCCAGGTGGCTGACCGAGGAATAGGCCACCAGCTTCTTGGCGTCCTTCTGCGCGTAACTGACCCACGCGCCATAGATGATCCCGATCACGGCCAGGACGGCGATCAGCGGCGCGGCCTGTACGCTGGCCTGCGGGAAGAGCGGCAGGTTGAAGCGCACAAAGCCGTAGGTGCCCATCTTCAGCAGGACGCCGGCCAGGATGACCGAGCCAGCCGTCGGAGCCTGCACATGTGCGTCCGGCAACCAGGAGTGCAGCGGCCACATGGGGACCTTGATGGCGAAGGCGATGGCGAAGCCAGCAAAGAGCAGCATCTCCGCGCCCGCCGGGTAGACCAGTGTCCCGTTGCGCACCTGCGCAATCAGCTCCGGCAGGGCGAACGTCCCGCCCATGTTGCCCAGGAACAGAATGGCGATCAGCATCAACAGGGAGCCGGCCATCGTGTACAGGAAGAACTTGACGGCGGCGTAGACCCGGTTTTCCGCGCCCCAGATGCCGATCAGGAAGTACATCGGCACCAGGGTGACCTCCCAGAAGATATAGAACAGGAAGAGGTCCTGGGCCACGAACACGCCGATCATGGCGAATTCCAGCAGCAGCATGAAGACGTAGTACAGCTTGACCCGGTCTTTGATCGAGTCCCAGCTCACCAGGATGGCAGCGGGCATGATAAAGCTGGTGAGCAGTACCAGCAGGATGCTCAGGCCGTCCACGCCGACGTAGTAGCTGATGCCCCACGCCGGGACCCAGTTGTAGAATGTGACCAGTTGCAGGTCAGGGTTGGCGTGGTCCATAGCCAGGGCCAGCAGGATGGTCAGGATGAAGGTGACCAGCGTTGTGCCCAGCGCTACCCAGCGGATAGCTTCCTCGCGCGCCCTGGGGATGAAGAACAGCACGAACATCCCTACCAGCGGCGCGAACAGAGCCACGGTTGTGAGCGAGATTGCGGTGTTTTCCATCATCAATCGGTCTCCCGTATCAAGAACGCTATCCGCCCAGCGCCTGCTGTAGCAGTGGCGCCACCAGCAGGACAACAATCAGCAACGCGCCCAGCAACACGCTCAGCGCGTACACGCGCACATAACCGGTCTGCAGGCGGCGCACTGCGCCACCGGCCCGGCGCACCAGCCGCCCCAGCCCGTTGACCGCCCCATCGATCAGGCCCAGGTCGACTGGCGTGGCCAGCACCCGGCCCAGCGCGTTGTAGGCGTTGCGGATCAGCACGTCGTGCACGAAGTCATGCAAAAAGGCCCAGTCCAGCCGGTCGCCCAGCCAGGCCGCCGCCCGGTTGAATGGCTGCTCCAGGTAGCGGTCGTAAGTCTCGTCCCAGTACAGCCGGGCGTTGGCCAGGGTGAAGATGCCCGCCGTTTGCGGGTTGACCTCCAGCGGATCGCGGGTCCCCTGTACCACCGCCTGCTTGCGATAGAGGATGCGCGCCAGGTAGATCATGGCCAGCGCGCCGAACACGGCGATGAATGCCAGCAGCATGTTGGCCGACCCCGCATGAGCGTAGACCACCGTGTGCGCCAGAAAATCGGTGAAAACATGATTGGGGACGATCCGGTCAACCACCCAGAAGCCCGTCGGGACATTGATCAGGCCGATCAGGGTTGAGCCGATGGCCAGCACGATCAGGACGTTGACCATCACGTTCATGCCGCCGCCGCGCTCCCCGGCGTATTTCGCGGCCTCCGTGCGCGGTTCCCCGTGAAAGATCATGTACACCTGGCGGCCCATGTAAAAGGCCGTAAAGAGCGCCGAAACCAGCAACAGGCCAAAGGCGATGTAACCCTCCAGCCGTCCGTTCAGGAAGCCAACCTTCAGCGCGTCAAGGAGAATCTCATCCTTGGACCAGAACCCGGCGAAGGGGAAGATGCCTGCCAGGGCCAGCATGCCGATCAGGTAAGCGCGGTAGGTGCGCGGCATGCGCTCCTTCAGCCCGCCCATAAAGCGCATGTCCTGCGGGTCAAAGGGCAGGTCGGGCAGGTCGTCGCTGTGATGGCCACCATACTCATGGGCCACCTCATGGGCGTGATGGTGGCCGTGTTCCATAGCGTGGATCACCGCGCCGGAACCCAGGAAGAGCAGCGCCTTGAAGAAGGCATGAGTCACCAGGTGGAACATGGCCGCCCCGTAAGCGCCCAGCCCTGCCGCCGCCACCATGAAGCCAAGCTGGCTGACCGTGCTATAGGCCAGCACGCGCTTGATGTCCCACTGCCCCAGGGCGATGAAACCGCCAACCAGGGCGGTGAAAGTGCCCACCAGGGCCACCACCGCGCTGCTGACCGGCGCGGCGTGAAACAACACATTGCTGCGCACGATCAGGTAGACGCCCGCCGTGACCATCGTGGCGGCATGAATGAGGGCGCTGACTGGCGTTGGGCCAGCCATCGCGTCCGGCAGCCACACAAACAGCGGAATCTGGGCGCTCTTGCCGGTCACGCCCAGCAGCATGAGCAACGTTGCCAGCGTGATCACCGTGCTGATCGGCAGTGTGAACGGCCCGAAGTGCACTTCCGCGCCCTGCTGAAGCATCAGCTCCGCCTGGTTGAAGACGCCCATCGTTGCCGCAAGCGGCAGGCCCTCAGCGGCGGCGGGCATCCCCGCTTCGCCCTCGCCGTGAGTGGCTTCTGCCTCGCTGTGGGCCGCCTCGCCATGGGTTGCCGCCTCGCCGTGCGCGGGCAGGATGGGCACTTCACCCGGTTTGTAGTAATCCAGCGTACCGAAGGTCCAGAAGATCAGGAAAATAGCCAGCAGCAGGCCAAAGTCCCCGATCCGGTTGACGATCATGGCCTTGCGCCCGGCCAGCGAATTCTTCCAGCCCACCGTCCCGAACTTCCTGTCTGGCTGGCGCTTATCCCACCAGAAGCTGATCAGCAGGTAGGAACACAGGCCCACGCCCTCCCAGCCGACAAACATAACCAGGAAGTTGTTGCCGGTGACCAGGATCATCATGAAGACGAGGAAAAGATTGAGGTAGACGAAAAAGCGGGGGAAGAGCGGGTCGCCGTGCATATAGCCGGTAGCGTACAGGTGGATCAGGGAGCCGATGCCAGCTACCACCAGCATCATCGTCACGCTGAGTGTATCCACGCGGAACTGCCACTTGATGTCCAGCGCCGCCCCCGGAATGGTGATCCAGTTGGCCAGCGGGCGAATCTCGACCACTGCCGCCTCATAGCCGTTGGCGGCCAGGGCCATCCACAGCAGGATGGCGACCGCAAAAGCGATCGCCGCCGCGCCTACCGCGACAATGCTGACCCCCCGCTCGCCCAGGTACTTGCCCAGGAAGAGGTTGATCAGCAGGCCGATCAGCGGCACAAAAACCACCAGCGGGACGAGTTGTGGGAAGTTTTCCATAAGGACACGCCTATCACATCAGGTCAATCGGAAGCGCGTTCAAAGCTGACCGGGCAACCATCGCCGCAAGAATCCCTCTTGGAGTTCAGCCCCTTGCCTCAGCTTAACCTTTCAGGTTGTGCAGGTCGTCGATGTTGATGCTCTTGCGCGTGCGGAAGATGGACACGATCAGGGCCAGGCCCACCGCCACTTCCGCCGCGGCCACCGTCATTACAAAGAACACAAACACCTGCCCGTCCACCTGGCCCCACTGCCGGGCCAGGGCGACCATGGCCAGATTGCCCGCGTTAAGCATCAGCTCCACCGACATGAAGATCACGATGGCATTGCGGCGGATGAGCACACCCAGCGTGCCCATCACGAACAGCACCGCGCTCAGCATCAGATACAGGTCAGTCGGGACAAAGATGATTGGTTCCATAAGGCAGGGCGTTCCTTCCGTCGGGCAAGGCTCAGTCGCCGGACTTCGGCGCGGTAACGGGCCGGGTTGGTTCCTGGGCAGGCGTGGCAAGGGTGGCCGTCGGCGCGCCGATCAGCGGGCGCAGCACCACCGGGCGGCGCGGGCGGCTCTCCTGGGTCAGGTCGCGGCGAGCCAGCACCACCGCCCCGATCATGGCGGCCAGCAGCAGCACCGAGACCATCTCAAAGGGCAGCAGGTAATCGGTATAGAGTGCTTCGGCAACCATATCCGGGCTGCCAAAGAGCGGGCGGGTCGCCTGAGCCACATGCACCGGCGCTATCCGGCGCGTGCCGTTCGGCAGCTGCTCCGGAGCCGCGATCAGGAGGTTATTCGTGCCTTCCACCAGCGGCAGATCGCGGTAGGTTGCCAGCGGGCGATCCCCGGCGCTGCCGGCCTGCTGAACTGCCAGCGTACGCGCTTCCGCCGCGTCGACCAGCAGGGTTTCCACCGGCTCGGCAAAGCCCGCGCTGGCGATCAGGATGGTGGTATCGTCAGCGGAGGGTAACCCTGGATCAACCAGGTCGATAGCCGGGACATCCGGCAGGGCGTTAAGGATGGTCAGGCGGGCCAGGTTGGAACCCGGCGGCAGGGGGTTGTCTTCCAGGCGTACCAGCTGAAAGACGCCGTCAGCCCCGACCGCCACCATGCTGACCACATCGCCATCAGAAAGCACCAGCTCGCCCAGGATGGCCGCCGATTCGGTGGCCGGATCGGCGCCCGCCGGGAAGACGGTTACGCCATAGGTCCCGGCTGCCAGCGAATGGTAATCTGTAGCCTGGCGGAAGTTCACGCCTTCCACAAAAATCTGGTTATTGAGGTAAACATCAATCGGCGGCGCTTCTGCCGCATGGATGACGCGCACCTGCGGCGCGACAGGCGGAGGGGTATGGGTGTTGATCTCGCCGCTGGCCAGCGCCCAGCCTACCGTGATCAGGAAGATTGTGACCAGCACCAGGGCCGCCCGCGGCAACCAGTTATAGATGTTGCTGCTATTCCCGACCACACGTTCCGCCCCGAGCAACATGATCACAAAGAGGAACAGCACCATGATCGCGCCGGCGTAGACCGCTACGTGCACCAGGGCGATGAACGGTGCGCTGAGGGTCAGGAAGAAGAAGGCCACGCACATGAAGTTGAGTACCAGGAAGACGGCGCTGTGCACCGCATTCTTGCTGATCAGCATGAACGCGGCGGACAGGATGGCGATGCTGCCGACGATGAGAAAGACGATGACTTCCGTCATACACTTCATCCTGTGGGTAAACGGATTCAGCTTGTGCAGTGTAGCGCAAATGACCCGATTAGTCCACTTCAGCTTTCGGGTCCCCCCGGTTTGTACTCCTGTAGAAACACCAGGGGCCTTCAGCCTCTGTCAGTGGCCTCAGGCCCCGCGTCTTACCGCTCGACTAGCCAGCCTGGACGGCCTGGCCGTGACGGGCAATCGCCCGGTCGAGGATGCCGTTGACCAGCTCCTCGTAGGTCCAGCCAGCAGCCCGCGCCTGGATGCACAGGTCGCTATAGCCGGGGTTGAGGCCCGGCAGCGGGTTGACCTCCAGGATGTATGGCTTGTGGTCGTTCTCCTCATCCAGGCGGAAATCCACGCGGGCGACATCCTTGCAGCCCGTTACCCGGAAGACCGCCGCCGCCAGCAGGCGCAGCTGCTGCTCGAACTCATCGCTGATCGGCGCCGGGCAGAAGTAGTAGAAATCTTCAGCCATCTCGACCTTCATCCTGTTAGTGTACACCCCGGCTTCTGAGGCATAGGCGCCGGTATCTACCTCCAGCACGGGGAAGAAGGTCAGGCCCTGGGGCAGCTCATTGGGCGGGGTATGATCGCTCAGGCGGCGAGCCGCTGGAGGCGTGATGTTGCCGATCATGCCCAGCGTCATCTCCCGGCCCTTGATGAAGTGTTCCACCAGGATCGGCTGTTTGTACAGCCGGAGTTGTTTGGCAACCTGTGTATGCAATTGATCGACGGTATAGACGATACTTTCTGCACTGACGCCCATGCTGGTGCCTTCCCGGCTGGGCTTGACGAACATCGGAAAGCGCAGTTCGCCGCTCTCATCGAGCAGGTCTTCGTCGATCAGTTCGTCGGCCCGATCGAAAACCTGAAACTCCGGCGTGGGCAGGCCGTGATACCACAGGATACGTTTGGTCATCGGCTTATCCAGGGCCAGGGCCAGGGTCAGCACCTGGCTGCCCGTATAAGGGATCTGGAGCATCTCCAGGATGGCCGGCACCTGCGCTTCGCGGCCATCGCCAAAGTGACTTTCAGCGATGTTAAAGCAGATGTCTGGTTTGTAGGCTTCCAGGCGCTGCACCAGGTTATACGGCGGGCGGATCTGGGCCTCAAAGAATTCGGCCTCGTGTCCCCGCGCCTGTAGCGCTTCACAGATCGCATGGATGGTTTTTGGACTGTCAAGATCATCCCACTGGTCGGCGGACATGCCTTCCCAGGTGGGGGCGTTTTCCTTCAGGTTCGCCAGAACCGCAACGCGCATCGAGATTCTACCGACCTCCTCCCGGCTGGGTATGGAACAGGCTCTGCTTGCGCAGAAAGTAAGCACAGAATCCCGCTGGGGACGCTCCCCGGCGGGTCAGAACTATTCTAATCGGGATCGCGCATATCGGGAATGGCGCGGTCAAAACTGCCCGGCGTAACTTTCTGCGGCGTGCCCGGCACACCCGGGGGCGGCGGATCCAGCAATTCGGCCCTGGTGTAGATGGCGTCGCGGCGATTGGTGAAGCTCAGGCGATGCTCGTGTTCCAGCACGATGGCCTCGGTCGGGCAGGCATCCTCGCAGTAGCCACAGAAGATGCAGCGCAGCATGTTGATCTCGTAAGTCTTGGCATACCGCTCGCCGGGACTGTAGCGTTCTTCATCGGTGTTTTCCGCTGCTTCCACCCAGATGGCGTCCGCCGGGCAGGCCGCTGCGCACAGGGCACAACCGATACACTTTTCCAGCCCATTTTCGTAACGTTTGAGGGCGTGGCGTCCCTTGTAGCGCTCGGCAAAGGGCCGCTCCACTTCCGGATACTGGTAGGTCACCGGCTCCTTGAAAAGATGCTTGAGTGTCGTTGCAAAGCCACGGATGACGTTCACAGGTTCACTTCCTCCAGACTCGTTCCATCCTTTTGAGCGGCCAGTACCTTTAGAATCTCTCCGCAGACTGTCCCGGTCTGCTCAGCCAGGGGGCTTAAGCCCCCTGGGCCTCCGGCTGCTATCTGTCTTAGCGGCTGTCGCCGGACGATCCCGCCTGTTGCTCGGCGGCGCGCGCCGCGCGGGCGGCCTCGCGTTCGCGGCGGGTTGCTTCCCAGAAGCCTTCAAAGCTCCCGCGCTGCTTCTTCAGCCAGTCGTAGAGCGCAAACGGCGCGGCTACTACTGCCCCTAGGGCATACACGATGGCCCAGCCCAGGCTGGAGCGCGAATCGGTCAGGTCGTAGGCCGGGGTTGACCGCCGGGACCGCCACAGGCTCATCAGGGCAGCTAGCACCACCAGCGCGAAAGCGGTCCCCGCCAGGCCGGTATACACCGTCATGGCAGTTGAATCCTCGGCCAGCGTCAGGACGATGGCCTGCCAGGCCACCGATAGCAGCGCCAGTGGGAACATGATCTTCCAGCCAAAGGCCATCAGCCGATCGTAGCGGATGCGCGGCAGGGTTGCCCGCACCCAGACCATGCTGCTGAGCAGCAGCACGATCTTGAGGATCATGTTGACCGGCCCCAGCAGCGGGGACCAGGTCGCCGGCAATGGCCAGTGGTAGCCGCCCAGGAACAGCGCCGCGAACACCGTGCTCATGGCGATCATGCCGATGTATTCCGCCGCAAAGAACAGGGCGAACTTCATGCCGCTATATTCGGTATGGTAGCCGCCAACCAGCTCTGACTCTGCTTCTGGCATATCAAAAGGCGACCGGTTGACTTCGGCCAGCAGAGCGGTCATCAGGATGACCGCCGCCAGCGGATTCTGCCAGAAGAACCAGCCCAGCATCAACGCTGGATCAGCCTGGGCTTCAATCACCTTCACTAACGACAGGCTGCTGGCGATCATGATCGGGACGAGCATGGAAATGCCCATGCTCAGCTCGTAGCTGATCATCTGGGCGCTGGAACGCAGACCGCCGTACATCGAGTACTTGCTGCCGCTGGCCCAGCCGGCCAGCACCACGCCGTAGGTGCCCAGACTGGTGATGGCCATCAACCAGAGCACGCCGACGTTCACATCGGTCAGGCCCAGCCGCACCTCGTACCACCGGCCATCAAACCAGGGCACCAGCATGGTTGATCCCAGCGGCACCACGGCCAGGACGATCAGGGCTGGGACGGCCTTGATCATCGGGGCCAGCCAGTACATGACCTTATCCGCGTCCAGCGGTGTGACATCTTCCTTGAAGATCAGTTTGATGCCGTCAGCGATCGGCTGGAGCAACCCCGCCGGGCCGACCCGATCGGGGCCAAGGCGATGCTGGAAACGCGCCACCAGGCGGCGCTCCAGCCAGGTGGTATAGGCGAAACCGCCCATCAGCACCAGGAAAAACAGCAGGCTCATGACAACGGCATGCACCACGCTGCAGGTGGCATTGGCGCTGCAGGAGACAATCAGACTCGGATCGATCATGGGCGCAGTCCTCTCGCAAAAGCGATCAGCAGCCAGCTTTCCGCACCGGCTGGAAGCCGAATGCCCGCTCTGGCGCACCGTCTGGTTTGCCTTCGCCAGCGGGCGCCTGTCTCCGGGGATTCCCGGTTCACCTGTTCATGTGCTAGGCCGGTTATCGGACGGTGCCGAAGACCGGCAGACTATTCCTTGTTGCGCTTGGCCAGGCCGGATGCCACACTGTACACCCATCCGGCATCGCTAGACCGTTTCCGCGATCGCTGACCTGGCCACCACACCCACCGTCGGGACAAACGGCAGTGGATCGTCGCTCAGGCGCTGCGGGACCAGGACGACCCCCGCCGGCGCGTAATCATTCACCACGGCGGTGACGGTCAGGCTGGAACCGGCCACCGTGATCGTGATGGGGTCACCGGCAGCGATGCCCAGCCGGGCAGCGTCGGCGCTGTTGAGCGCGGCAAACGGCTGCGGGATGCGGCCATGCATCAGCGTGCTGGCGTAGAACTCCGGCGCGCGGTCGTACAGGCGGCGCACCGGCACAATCACCAGCTCGCCATCGCCCGCCCTGGCTGGCGCTGACGCTTCCGCCGGGCGCAGCGGTAGCCTGTCGCTGCCTTCAGCCAGGCACGGCCACTGCCGCCCTGTGCCGCCGGTTGGCGCTTTGGCCGTACCGCCATAAAAGCCCGGCGCTTCCCCGATCGGCGGGAACTGCTTTTCGACCTGTGCCAGCGCGGGGTAGCTCATCTCTGCATACTGGCTGACGCTTTCCGTGATGGCCTTCATCACCAGCGCGGCGCTATGGCGTGGCTTTGGCCCACCCAGCCGCTGGCCGATCAGGGCCGCCACCTCCCAGGCGGGCAGGCTCTGCCCGACCGGGCCATGCAGCGTGTAGAAGCGCTGGACACGGCGCAGGGCATTGGTGAAAGTACCCTCGCGCTCGGCAAAACTCTGGATGGGCAGGACCACTGCCGCCTGCGTCGTTGTTGCGTCGGGGAACAGGCTGAGGGCAATCACGGTGCTGCTGCTCAGGACCCCGGCCCAGGCCGGATCGTACGCCACATCAGCCCCGGCGATCACCAGCACCGCAGGCGGGTCCTGCAACATAGCGCGGGTTTCAGCGGCGCTGAAGCCCAGGTCAAAGGCGCCCTGGGTGTTGGCCCCCGGCCAGACCGGCACCAGCCCGTTATTGCGGCGGCCAGCGTGCCCGGTCACGATCAGGAAGTTGGCCGCGGCCTGTAACAGGGCGCTGTGCCCCGCCGCGTCAAGGCCGTCGTCCCCGGCGAAGATCACCAGGTTGGTAGCCCTGGCCAGCGTTGCGGCGGCCTGCTGATGGGCGGCCCGGCCTTTGAGCGCCTTGCGCAGCCCGGCCAGACCTTCGGCCCGCTCCAGGGATGCGGAATCGGTTAGATCGCCGGTCAGCGCTGCCGCTGTCAGACCGTTGAGGATGTCTACCGCCCCGCCAAAGCCGAAGCGGATCACCTCGTCGGCGTAATGCTCCAGCTTGGTGACGCGCATATTGGCCACGATCACCGCGGCTCCGCGATCATGAGCCTGTTTGGCCTGCAGGTACCAGATCGGGGCCTCTTCCTCCAGGTCGGAGGCGATGACCAGCACAGCGTCGCCTTTGCCCAGCTCGACCAGCCGCGAGCCGCTGGCCAGCCCGACTTCCGCTACCGGGCGGGGATCGCCCAGATTGGGCGGCCAGACACCCAGCCGCCGGCTGCCGACCAGTTCGGCCAGCTCCCGCAGAGCAAAGAGGTCCTCGTTAGTCATCATCGGCCCGCCAATAAAGCCCACGCTGCTGCCAGCCTCTTTGAGGGCTTTACCCGCCGCCCTAATGGCGTCGTCCCAGCCGGCTTCAACCAGTTCACCGCGCTTGCGGATCAATGGCGTGCGCAGGCGGTCAGGACTCATCGAGAAGTGATGGCCAAAGCGGGTTTTGTCGGAAATCCAGATTTCGTTGACGGCTTCGTTCTGGCGGGGCAGGATGCGCTTGATCACCTTAACGCCGCCGGAATCGCGGTCCAGCCGCGTGCTGGCGACGATGTTCTCCCCGACCGGGCCATGCGGTGAGATACTGGGCACATCCTGCAGTTCCCAGGGACGGGCGCCAAAACGGAAATCCACACTGGTCAGTGCGCCTACCGGGCAAATGTCGGTCGTGTTGCCGCTGAAATAGGTGTCAAAGGGCGGATTACTGACGGTGATGATCTCCAGCCGCCGCCCGCGCTCGTAGAAGGCCAGCACGTCATCGCCCACGACTTCCGCCTGAAAGCGCACACAGCGGGCGCACTGGATGCAGCGCTCGCGGTCGAGCACGATCAGGTCGCCCAGCGGGACGTTTTTGGCCAGGTGCATCTTTTCTTCAAAGACCATCCGGCTGGTGCCGGGGCCATGCCGCATAGTCAGGTTCTGCAGCGGGCACTCGCCGCCTTTGTCGCAGATCGGGCAGTCCAGCGGGTGGCTGCTGAGCAGGAATTCCAGGACGTCTTTGCGGGCTTCCTGGACCTGGGGGGTGGTGGTGCGGATGTGCAGGCCGGCGCGGGTCAGGGTGGTGCAGCCGGTTTCCAGCTTACGGCCCCAGCGAACCTGAGGGGTGCCGTCCGGGTTAAGGACCGGCTCGCCGGTGGCCCGGTCGCGGACTTCAAAGCCGACCTCTACCAGGCACATGCGGCACATGCCTACCGCGTCCATCTTGGGGTGGTAACAAAAGATCGGGATTTCCACCCCGGCATAAACGCGGGCTGCGTCCACCAGGTTCATGCCCTCAGGCACGTCATAGGGGACGCCGTCAATATGAATGGTGATGATCTTGTCTGTCATGCGTCAGCCTTTTGCTTCCCGAATCCCGGCGGAACATTCCCCGGCAGCCATCACCCGACACAAACCGGCCAGTGCGCCAGCCGGTTTTATTCTAACGGATGTCATCATTTTTGCCGACATTCACGCCAAAACAAACACCGGCAACCATTGTAGCGAATACCGCTAACCGAGTCGATTCGTCTACCCTGCTGCGGGCAGGGGCCCTGCCGCGGGCAGGGGCCCTGCCGCGGGCAGGGTGAACCAGAATGTGCTGCCCTGGCCCGGCGCACTTTCCACGCCAACCTGCCCGCCCATCTTGGTCACAATGCGCAGCACAATGGAGAGCCCCAGCCCAAAGCCCTGCGCTTCGCGCTTATGAAAGCGGGCGAACATCTCAAATAGCCGCTGTTGATCCTCCTGGCTGATCCCGACGCCGTTATCCTGCACCTCGCAGCGGACTGTCTCCCCGGTACGGAAAGCGCGCACAGTGATGCGCGGGGCGGCGTTCTCCCGCCCGATGTACTTGATCGCGTTGCTGACCAGGTTGGCCAGCACTTCTTCCACCCAGGGGGCATAGCCGAGCGCTGCCGGCAGGTCCGGCTGCACGTCGACCTGGATGCCGCGTTCCTCAATCTGGACATGGAAGCGGTCGATGGCTGCCTGTACCACGTCATTCAGGTTGACTTCAGTGCGTATTTCCGCGCCGTTGCGCACCTGGGCCAGCAACAACAGCGCCTCGATCATGCCGTTCATCTTGTGCGCCGCGCCGATCGCTTCTTCGACATACTGGCGGACTTCTGGTGTCAGATCTTCCTCGGTGGCCAGGCCCAGGTAACCCAGGATCAGGCCCAGTGGGCTGCGCAGATCGTGGGCGACCGTATGGCCGAAGGAATCCAGTTCGCGGTTGCGGGCTTCCAGTTCCGCCGCATAACGCTGAATGGTGGCAAAGGAACGAACGTTAGCGAGGGCGATGGCCGCCTGGTTGGCAAAGGCCCGCAGGTGCTCGACCGTCTCCTGGTCAAAGGCGCCCGGCTGGCGAGCGCTCAGGTTGAGGATGCCGACGACACGATCCTCCAGGCGGATAGGCACGCAGATGCAGGCGCGAATCCAATCGCTGCCGGGCAGATGCCGCCAGCCCGGATGCATATGCGTGTCCGGGATGAGCAGGGGCTGGCCGGTTTCATAGACCTGCTGCAACGGTGGCAGGTCGCCGACCGGGAAGGTCGTCAATTCGCGGAGGGGCACATCGCTGCCGGGAGCGCGATGCTGGCGCACCAGGCGCGCGATTCCGTTTTCGATCAGCAGGATGCTGGCCAGATCGTACGAGGTGAAGACGGCCCGCAGGGCGTTTTCCAGCACATGCCTGAGTACCTCTTCCCCATCCAGCGTGCTGTTGAGCGCCTCGGCGTTGTCGCGCAGCGCTTCAGCCAGCAGGCGCTGGCGGCGCTCCTGCTCGGCGACTTCCTTCTGGCGGGTGATGTCATCCTGGACGGCCACAAAGTGGGTGATATTCCCTTCGGCGTCCAGCACGGGCGAGATCACCGCCTGTGCCCAGTAAAGCTGGCCGTTCTTCTTGCGGTTGTGGAATTCCCCGCGCCACTCCTGGCCGCTGGTCAGCCTTCGCCACAGCTCCTCATAGACCTCTGGCGGCGATTCGCCGGAGCGCAACAGGCGCGGGTTCTGGTACAGGGCCTCGGCAGCGGTATAACCGGTGACCGCCGTAAAGGCCGGGTTGACGTACTCGATTTCGCCGCGCGTGTTGGTGATGATAATGATGCTGCCGCTCTGTTCCACCGCGCGGGATAGCGTGCGCAGTTGCGCCTCCGCCTCCACCTGGGCGGTGATGTCGCGCAGGACAATCACCCGCCCGGTCAGCTGCCCGCGCTGATCTTCCAGCGGCGAAATGCGCAGGTCGAAGTGACGCACGCCGGTATCCAGCGGCAGCGTGATTTCGGTGTGGACACTGCGCACATCGCGGGAACGGGTCAGGAGTTCTGGCATTCCCTGGAACACACACTCGATCGACTGGCCGACCGAATCAAGGGTGAGGGTATTGACCAGGGCCAGCGCAGCAGGGTTGATGCTGACAATGGTGTTGTCGGCGTCCAGAACAATCACGCCGTCATCCATGCTGGCCACAATGTGATCGTAGGTCGCGTGGGAGATGGCGAAGATATCCTGCGCGTACAGACTCCAGACCAGCAGCAGCGAACTGCCGCCCAGCAGGTAGGGCGTCAGCTCAGCCAGGGCCCCGGCAGGCACGTTCAGGACGTGCAGCACCATGACGGCGGTTGGCGGCGACCAGATCAGCAGCAAGGCTGCGAGTTGCCCCCGCGTCATCTGCGGCGAACGCCGGAAGGTGCGCACCAGGATCACGATGGAGACCGCCCCCAGCCCCAGCGCGAGCACGGTGCATAGCCACATCCAGACGCCGGGCATGTGGGCGATGGACAGCGTCTGCCCGCTATCCTGCACGGTAATAGATTCCCAGAAAAGGTGGTGCTGGTCATTGGTCAGCATCAGCGCCAGCGTGAGCGCGGAAAAGGCCAGGAACGCGCCCCAGATGGCCGGGTGACGCCAGATGCGGTATCCGGCAAAGGCCAGCACGAAGATCATCCACGCGACCAGCATCAGCATGGCGGTGATCGAGCGGGCGATATGCCACGTGATGGCAGCCGCTGGCGTGGCAGCGCCAAGCTCCAGAGCGTAGCTGGCCAGCCAGGCGGCAGCCAGCACCATCAATGCCACAAAGGTCCGCCCAGTGGCACCCGCCCGGCGGCGCCAGGTCAACGCAGCGCTGAACAGCAACAAACCGACGCCGATCAGCAACGACAGGGAATGGGGATGCAGGTAATATTCCAGGCTCATGAGTCGTCCGGCGGATACCCCGCCTTCAGGGCGTATAACACACCAGGCGGGAGCCCCGCGCCGAACTCACTCCGGTGGCCCCGCCAGCTTATGGATCACGTCAATCAGCACGAAGCCGTCAGTTGTCTCGCTGCCAACCTGCACCGGCAAACGCTCGCCTGTCTCGTAATTATACAGGCCCATGACGACTGAGTAAGTGCCTACCGGCACCTCGTCGCCCAGTTCAACCCAGAGCTGATCTTCGATGTATTCGCCCGGCTCCCACAGCGAGGTGACGTATTTATTCTGGCCGGGCATGTGATCCCAGGTGGCCAACAGGCGCTCGCCATCGGTGACGTGCAGATAGATGGTGTAGTCGGTATCGACACGCCCCAGGACATGGAAGTAGATGTTGAGCACGATGCGGCGGCCCGGCCAGAAGTCACGCCCGGTGACCGCGAAGCCGAGCACCTCCGCGAACTCCGGGTAGACGACGCGTTCCGGTAGTACCCCATTATACTCTGGCTCGCTAAAGCGGGCCGCGGTGTCAACCCGATAGATGTCGTAATAGAAGTCACCGTCCCATTCGTGGGCCAGCAGCTGCGCCAGCCGGGGTAGGCCCATCGCCCCGCGTACCGGGTTCACAGACTGGCCGATGGCCTCATAGGCGTTTTGCGCTTCGAAACCGTCAATGAAGTGGGTGACACCATCATCCAGGATATGCAGGGTCGCTGACCGGATCGGTGATCACCGGCAGATCGGGGAAAAAGAAGGGCAGCCGTAGATTGCCAGGAGCCACGATCTTGACCGGGCGCTCGCTGGCGGCAATCTCCTGCCGCAGCAGGTTGACCGTCCGCATCAGGGCATAGTTAGAGGCCAGTTGCTTATCGTCGTCAGTCTGAAGTCTGCCTTCGATCCAGTAGGGCACGACATCGCTCATCGTCCCGACCAAGCCGGGCACGATCAGCGCCAGCAGGGCCGCGCTCGCCAGCGCCCGCCCCCGCGCTGGAGCCAGTCGCCTTTCCAGCCGCGCCGCCAGCGCCAGCAGCAGCCGCGCAAGCAGGAACAGTTGCAGCACGGTGATGGCAAAGGCCAGGCGCGGATGGTACGAATACGACCAGAACCAGGTCACCCAGTAGGGCAGCAGCAACGCCAGCGTTTCGGCTGCCTGCGCCAGCGCAGGCCGATCGGCCAGCGCGCTGCCCCCCTCCCGCCACCAGCGGACCACACCCGCCGTGTAGAGCGCCAGCCCCGCCAGTAGCACGCTGACCTCCGCGAGCGTCAGGCGGTGTGTTGGCATCCCCCCCAGCCCGGCGGAAGGCAGGGCGCCGCCGATCATCAAGAGCAGACCGGGGATCAGCAGCCGCCTGCTGGCGCGCGGCCCTTCCCGGCCCAGCAGCAGGATCGCTGCCAGTAGAGCCAGGCCGATCAGCGGCAGGGTGAGCTGCCGGCCGCTGCGCTGGGCCTGGGTCAGCCAGTAGGCCGGGGGGAAAATTAGCGCCGGGTGGCCCAGCAGCAAGTTGCGGATGTACCACATCCCCCCGATCGGTGCGCTGAAAACTCCGGCGACGGCGATCAGGCGGAAGTTCCGCCATAGCCGGGCGCGGTCCAGCCGGCTGCGGGCGGTGTCTAGCAGCCATAGCAGCCCGAAGCCCCATACCAGCGCCCCGGCGGTGGGCTTGGTCCACATGCCGCCGGCCAGCATCAGCCCGGCGGCAGCGGCGTAGCGCCAGGCCCGCCCGCCTTCCGCCCGCCAGGCCAGCAGCGTGAATAGCGCCGCCAGCGTGAAATAGCACGTCAGGGGGACTTCCAGATCGCCAAAGCGCGACCAGTCGACATGAGGCGGAAAGCATGCCCACAGGATGGCGGTCAACAGCCCGGCGCGGCGATCGGCCAGCCGCGCCCCCAGCAGGTATGCCGCGCCCAGGCTGCCCAGCGCCATGATCGGGATGGCGGCGCGGGCGGCGTGATCGTTGATCCCGCCCCAGAGCAGCTGCCCAAAGGTATAGAGCAACGACAGCAATTGCGGGTAGTAGTCCATGCTGGCCGGAATCTGGCCGCTGAGGGTGAAAACGCGGGCGTTATAGCCGTAGACCCACAGAGCGTCATAGGCGGCGAAAGGCCAGTAGGCTACGCGAATCACCCGCAGGATCAGGGCAACGATCAGACCGGCCAGGATCAGCCGTTCCCAGTTCGCCAGCGGGATGTCCGGCCCGCCGCTCTCCGTCGGGGGCGGCTCCCGCCGTGCCCGCCAGAAGGCCGCCGCGCCGGTCAGCGCCAGCGCTGCGCCGCTGAGCAGAATCCCAACCAGCGTGATCGTCCCGAAAGTGCCCAGCAGGAACATGGCGGTGGTCAGGCCCATCGCGCCCAGCGCCAGGCCAAACGTCCCGACCATGACCCGATCGGCCCAGTCCTGACGAGGCAGGACAACCAGTGCCCAGGGGACGCCCACCACCAGCAAGACGCCGATCATCACAGGCAGGATCGCCAGGGTGGGCAGCAGCCAATCGCCAACCATTCGTTATGCGCCTCCAGTCGCTCAGCGCGGGGGACTATACCGCCTGCGCAGAGAGAGGGCAACGGCTGGGGACAAAGACGGCCTGCGATCGTGTCGCGCCGCGGCACGTAACAGAAGCAGGGGACAGGGAGCAGGGAGCAGGTAGTAGGCGTCCTCCCGTTCTCCTATCCTGGCTCTTACCTTCTGCCTCCCGGTTGCGTTCCCCGGCGGCGGCACTACAATCAGCCGCAAGAATGCCTGCGTCTTCTCCCTCTGCCCGGCCGTGCCGGTAGAAGAAAGAAGCCCGCCTATGACCACAGCCGCTTTGAGCGCCGCAGCCGCACCACTGGATGAACGCACCTACAGGCGCCGCATCTGGGCCTGGACGATGTACGACTGGGGCAACTCCGCCTTTGCCACCACCATCCTGGCGGCGGTCCTGCCCGCCTACTACAGCAATGTCGCCGGGGCTACCCTGCCCAGCGAGGCTACCGCCACCGCTTACTGGAGCGTCGGTCTGAGCATCTCGTTGTTGATCGGCGCGCTGCTTTCCCCGATTCTGGGTACGATCTCCGATATCCGGCGCAACAAAAAGCCGCTGCTGTCGATCTTCGCCGGGCTGGGTATTGTCGCCACCGGCCTGCTGGTGCTGGTCAGCACCGGCGACTGGCTGCTGGCTTCGGTGCTGTTTGTGCTGGGGCGCGTCGGGTTCACCGCCGCCAATGTCTTCTACGATTCACTGCTGCCCCATGTCGCCCGTGAGGAAGACCAGGATGAGGTCTCTACCCGTGGTTATGCGATGGGGTACCTGGGCGGCGGGCTACTGCTGGCGATCAATATCGCCATGATTCAGCTCATTCCCGATAGCTGGTTCGATTACGCCGGGATTCGCCTGTCGTTCCTCAGCGTGGCGCTCTGGTGGGCTGTATTCACCATCCCGTTGCTACGTGCGGTGCCGGAGCCACCGGCGGCCACCGCCCGGCTCAAGCCCGGCGAGACCGTGATCGGCGTCAGTTTCCGTCGCCTGGCGACCACCTTCCGCCAGGTGCGGCAATACAGCGAGCTGTTCAAGTTGCTGGTGGCCTTCTTCATCTATAACGATGGCATCGGCACCATCATCGGCGTCGCCGTGATCTACGGCGCAGAACTGGGCTTTGGCACGACCGAGTTGCTACTGGCCCTGTTGCTGGTACAGTTCGTCGGCATCCCCTTCAGCCTGATCTTCGGGCGTCTGCCGCGGTCCGGGGAAAAGCGCCGCCCGCAATTCCTGGCTTTCATCCTGTTCAACCTGATCGTTTTGCCGCTGGTGGGCATCATCGCCCGCCCGGCGCTGCCGGTTGACCTGAGCGGCGCGCCGCCCGCCCCCTACGCAGCCACAGAGACAGCGGTCGGGCAGGGGCAGTACGCCTGGGATGCTCCGGCCATCGTCCGCCAGGGCGCCTGGGAGACGGCCGCCATCCCCGCTGCCGCTATCGATGCCGCCGCGGATGTGCCCTACGCCATGACGACCGAACCCGGCGCAAGCTTCATGCTGACCTTCAACGGCCAGAATGTGGTCCTGACCTACAACACCGGGCCGGACGGCGGTAAAGCAGATGTCCTGCTCGATGGCGAGCCTCTACGGGATAAGGCTGGCGAGCCGGTGGTTCTGGATACTTACCAGGCTACCGTGCGCTACAATGTCAGCAAGAAATTCAGCGCCCCTGAGCCGGGCGAGCATACCCTGACACTGGTCAACCGCGCTGAGGCTAACCCTGCCAGCAGCGGTACGCGCCTGGCGCTGGTTGGCGTCGAGGTGCTGCCGCCGGCCCGCCGCAGCAACCTGGGGCTGATCATCGGGCTGCTGCTGGGCGTGCAGGTCGTGGGCATCATCTTTGCAGCACTGCTGGGACGTCCGCTGTTCACCCGCCTGGCGGAGGCGCTGGATACCAAACGCAGTGTGTTGCTGGCCCTGTTGATCTACAGCGTGATCGCCATCTGGGGTTTTGTACTCGATTCCACCATCGAGTACTGGTTCCTGGCCTGGATGGTAGCTATCGTCCAGGGCGGTAGCCAGGCCCTCAGCCGCAGCCTGTACGCCAGCATGTCCCCGGCGGCCAAGAGCGGCGAGTTCTTCGGCCTGTATGGCGTGATGGAGAAGTTCTCAGCCATCATCGGCCCGCTGCTGTTCGCGGCGGCAGTGGCCATCTTCGATAGCAGCCGTCCCGCCATCCTGAGTCTGATCGCCCTGTTCATCATCAGCGGCTTCCTGCTGACCCGGGTGAATGTGGAGGAAGGGCGGCGTGTGGCCCAGGCGGAAGACGCTGCCGTGCTCGGTACAGCTTCTTGATTGGATCTGGCGGGGCTTTCGGGGCGCGGCACTCGCCGGGGCGGGCCGCCGCGCCCGATTGCCCGATCATGATGGCCGGCTGTGAAGCGAGTATTGCGTCCCGCAAGAATGCGGTACAATGATCACGCGGGAATACTACCGCTCCAAACATTGGTGTACCTGTTCACAAGGAGTTCAATACAATGGCTTCAATCGAATTCTTTGACGTCAAACTGAAGAAGAAGGTCATGGTTGACGAGAAGGACATCGTTAAAGTCACTTTCACGACCAAGGGTGGCAGCGTGCGTTATGGTATCCGCGGCAAGACCAGCGATGGCCGTAACCTGACCAAGTTTGTCAACAAGGCGACCTGGGATGCCCTCAAGGTGCCTGAGGCCAAGGGGTAGTCCGCCAATCGGCGGGAGTCGGCCTGCAGGGGGCAGACCGGCTCCTTTTTTGATCCCGGCGCTGGCCGCGGCGGGCAGCGCGGCGGCTGGCCCTCGCTGGCCTGAATCCTGGCCGGGATGTATCTCTGCCTTCTGTCAAAGGACAACACCATGGCCACGTATTTCCGTCGTCGGTGGGTTGTCGTCGTCATCTTCTTCGCCTTCATGCTTCTCCACCAGTCTGACAAGCTGCTGATCGGCCCGCTGACCACCCAGATCATGGAAACCTTCGGGATCGACCGCACGGCGATGGGCGCGGTCGGCACCGGCGCGATGATCGTGGCCGCGGCCCTGTACCCGCTATGGGGCTACCTGTACGATCGCTATGCGCGGGCCAAACTGCTGGCCCTGGCCTCGGCCATCTGGGGGGTGACCACCTGGCTGGGGGCGATTGCCCCGACTTACCCGCTGTTCCTGGCGGCCCGCGCCTCCACCGGCATTGACGATTCCAGCTATCCCGGCCTGTACAGCCTGATCGCCGATTACTTCGGCCCGCGTGTGCGCGGCAAGATTTACGGCATTCTGCAACTCGCCCAGCCGATGGGCTATATGGTCGGGCTGGTGCTGGCCCTGGTGCTCGGCCCGATCATCGGCTGGCGCAATGTGTTCATCATCACCGGGACAGTCGGGCTGATCATTGCCGCGCTGATCGCCCTGTTCATCCGGGAAGTGCCGCGTGGCCGGGCTGAGCCAGAACTGGCCGAACTGGCCGAGATCGGTGTCTACCGCTTCGACTGGAAGACCGCCCGCGGGCTGTTCCGCCGCCGGACGTTGATCCCGCTGTTTTTGCAGGGATTCTTCGGCGTCTTCCCCTGGACGGTGATCTCCTTCTGGTTCTTCAACTACCTGGAGACGGAACGCGGCTACACCCCGGACGAAGTGCTGCCGACCATGGCCATCGCCGTGCTGGTGCTGGCTTCTGGCTACTTCATCGGCGGCGCGCTCGGCGACTGGCTGTTCCGGCGGACACAGCGCGGGCGGCTGCTGGTCTGCCTGTTTGGCGTGGTCAGCGGCGCGATTATGCTTTACCTGACTCTACAGGTGCCGCTGGAACAGAAAGGGCTGTTCCTGGCTCTGCTATGCCTGACCGCCCTGCTGATCCCGTTCTCGTCGCCCAATGTGATCTCGACCGTTTACGACATCACTGTGCCGGAGGTGCGCAGCACGGCGCTGGCTGTGCAGTATTTCATCGAGAATGGCGGCGCGGCGCTGGCCCCGCTGATGGCCGGAGCGATGGCTGAGCAATCCACGCTGGGGAACGCCATCCTGACCATCTGTGTGATTGCCTGGGCGTTCTGCGCGGTGTTCCTGGCGATCGCCGTGATTATCGCTCCGCGGGATATCACCGCGCTGCGGGCGGAGATGCGTCGCCGGGCGGCGGCGCTGGCCGCCTCCGCTGACCGCTGAACAGAAAACGGGGGCGCCAGCACGAGGTAGGTGGACCGCTGGCGCCTCCGCAGGCTCAGAGCGCCGCCCTACACCCCCCGCCCAAAATCAGCTACAATACCTTCCTGCCATCGAACAAACGAGCCATCAGCAGGAAGGCCAGAGCCATGCCTGAATCGCCCCTTCTGGAGGGCCTTAATCCCCAGCAGCGCGATGCCGTCTCCGCCGGGACAGGCCCGCACCTGATCCTGGCCGGGCCGGGCAGCGGCAAGACGCGCGTCCTGACTCATCGCGTCGCCTACCTGGTACAGGAAATGGGTGTTACCCCCTACCGGATCATGGCCGTGACCTTCACCAACAAAGCCGCGCGGGAGATGCAGCAGCGTGTCGAGCGGATGCTCGGCGGGCAGGAGCTGAGCGGGCTTTCGCTGGGCACGTTTCATGCCCTGTGCGCGCGCATCCTGCGCGTCGAGGCGGAAAACACCCCCTATACCAGAGACTACGTGATCTTTGACACGCGCGACCAGCTCACCGCCGTCAAGCAGGCCGCCACCCAGCTCAACATCGACATCAAGCGCTTCACCCCGCGCAGCCTGCTGGATGGCATCTCTGCCGCCAAGAATGAACTGCTGACGCCGGAGGTCTTCGCCGACCGGGTGGATAGCTACTTTGCCGAGATCGTCAGCCGCGTTTACTTTGCCTATCAGGAGATTCTGCTGGGCAGCAACGCCATGGACTTTGACGATCTGCTGATGCAGACCGTCCTGCTGTTCCAGCAGTACGCGGACGTGGCCGCCAAGTATCAGCGCCGCTATGAGCATGTGCTGGTCGATGAATTCCAGGACACCAACTACGCCCAGTACAAGCTGATCCATGCCCTGGCCGCGCCGCAAAACAACCTCTTTGCCGTCGGGGACCCCGACCAGAGCATCTACGCTTTCCGCGGCGCAGATTACCGCAACGTGCAGCGCTTCCAGAAGGACTTCCCCGACGCGCGGGTGATCCTGCTGGAGCAGAACTACCGCTCAACACAGACGATCCTGGACGCCGCCACCGCCGTGATCAACGTCAACACCAACCGCACACCCAAACGGCTCTTCACCGCACGCGGCAAGGGGGAGCGGATCGCGCTCTACGAAGCTTACGACGAAGATGACGAAGCCCGGCACATCCTCAACACCATCCTGCGCCTGAATGAGGAAGGCCGCTATAACCCCGGCGAGTGTGCGATCATGTACCGCACCAATGCCCAGTCCCGCCCCCTGGAGGAAGCCTTCCGCCGGGCCGGGGTGCCCTACCGCCTGATCGGCGCGACGCGCTTCTACGATCGGCGCGAAATCCGCGACCTGCTGGCCTACCTGCGCCTGATCCACAACCCCGATGATGGCGTCAGCCTGGAGCGGATCATCAATGTGCCTACCCGCGGCATCGGGGAGCGAACACTGGGCGAGCTACGCGCCTGGGCGGAATCGGTCGGCCTCTCGCCGGGGCGCGCGTTGCTGGCTCTGCTGGAAGGCGCAGATGCGCCCTTCAGCCCGCGCTCCCGCCGCGCTCTGGAAGCCTTCGCCGGGCTGCTGGCCCACTGGCAGGCGCTGGCCGCCGCCGGTCGCCCGCCGCTGCCCATCCTGGACGCCGTGATCGACGATACCGGCCTGGCCGCCTACCTGCGCGATGGCTCCCATGAAGGTGAAGATCGCTGGGAGAACGTGCTTTCCCTGCGGGAAAGCGCCGCCGATTACGAGCACGCTGACCTGGCCGAGTTCCTCACCCAGGTTGCCCTGGTCAGCGATGTGGACGTGCGCGATGACAACGTCGATGCGCCCGCCCTGCTGACCCTGCACAGCGCCAAAGGGCTGGAGTTCCCGGTGGTCTTCCTGTGCGGGCTGGAGGAAGGCACGTTGCCGCACCTGCGCAGCCTGGAGGCTGACGCCGAGGGCGATCCGGACGCCCTGGCGGAGGAGCGCCGCCTGATGTATGTGGGCATCACGCGGGCCAAAGACCGCCTGTACCTCTCTTACGCCTTCCGCCGGACGCGCTTCGGCGATTCAGAGCCAAGCCTGCCCAGCCGTTTCCTGCAGGATGTGCCTCCGGCGTTGCTGGAAGGCGCGCCGCTGGCGGGGACCTCGCGGGCCGCGCAGGATAGCTTCGCCCGGATGACGGCCTGGATGGATGACCTGCCGCGCCCGCACGCCGCCCGGAACGCCCCGCCCCCGCCGCGCTTTCAGCCCGGCATGCGGGTGATCAACCCGCACTTCGGCGAGGGGGTGGTGATCGCCGCCAGACGCTACCACGACGCCGAGGAGGTTGATGTACAGTTCGACCGCGCCGGGCGCAAACGCATTGACGGCAACTTCCTGGAGCCGCTGGGCTGAGGAGATCGGGCATGGTTGCCCCCGGCCAGCGCCGCGCTTATACTGAGGTGCAAACTGGCCGCGTACGCAAGCCGGAGGCCCCCCATGAGCGAGAGCGACCCCTACGCCGCGCTGGAGCAGCTATACCCGGCCCTGATCGCCCAGATGCCGCCCCGCTTTAACTCCCACGAATTCATCCTGCGCCTGGCCTACCAGCATCAGGGGCTGTACATTCGGGCGCTGGCCCAGTACGCCGATAGCGATCATCCCTTCATGATCGCTCATGCTCGCCTGGCGCGGGCGCTGGCCCGCTTCCCCGATCTGGTGCGCTATGTCGGCGATGAGCCGAGTGTAGATATCTTCGGCCATACCGGGGCCGCCGCCCTCTGGCGGCGGGTGAAGTGAGGACGGCGTAGCCCCGTAGCGCTTCAGTTCACCCGGATGGTCACCGTCCGGGTAGTGCTTTCCCCGTTCTGCAGGACGACGCGCAACGTATATGTCACATCCGCCGGCGGGTAGACGGATGGACACTCCTGCTGTGACCCGTTGCCGACCACGCCGCGGTCCTGGTAGTAGACCTCGCGCACGCCCTCGGTTGCCCAGGTCAGCGTCACGCACTCGCCCAGCTTGATGTTGGTGCGATCTGCCGTGAAGGAGATGAAGTAGCCGCCCAGCACGGTGATCGGGATCGAGCGGCTAACCCGTTCGCCATTCCGCAAGACGACGGTCAGCGTGTAGGTCATGTTGTAAGGCGGGCATTCCTGGCGGGAACCCTGCCCGGTCACGCCCTGGCCCTGGTAGTAAACCTCCTGCACGTTCTCCACCGCCCAGCTCAGGGTGAGGCACTCGCCCAGGTTGATCGTCGTCCGGTCAGCGACGAAGTTGATGGTCGGCCCGACCGGCGTTGGCGTGGCCGGGACCGGCGTTGGCGGGGGCGGCGGGATATAGTAGGCCAGCGTCGGCAGGCTGGCGGGCGGCACGATCGGCCTGCCGAACAGCGATGATCGGGCAGCAAAGCGGGCGGCTGCCGCGATCTGCTCCCCCACAGCCGGATCGCGCAGGCGGAGCAGCCGCGAGCCTGTGTCAACCAGCCCTGCCGCGTTGAGCGAGACAGCGATCGCCTGGCCGGGGCGGGTCAGCGTCACCGGGTAGCCGCCAACGCGCGTCTGCAGGCGGCCATCCAGCAGGGCGATCACCAGCGCCCCGCCCGCGCCGTTACCGGTCGGAGCAGTCGTCAGGGCGATCGTCGAGCCGAGCCGGATTTCCAGCGCGTTGACGTTCAGGCGCACTTCGGCCAGTTCCGTGCTCTGGATGATCAGGGCATTGGGGGCTTCAGCGCAGACCGGGCCGCCAAAGCCGGTGGTGAAGTAGAAGGCCTGCATCGGGCCGTAACGCGGGCCGCTGCCTACGGGCAGGCGGCTGAGAGCGGCGGTATCGCTGACGCGCACCAGCTGCCCGAAGATCCAGCCGCGCCCGCCATTCTCCAGCAGCAACTCGTACCAGTCGTGTCCCTCGCTGACGCCGGTGATGGTGAGCGGTGTCCCGGTGGGGACGCTGGTCAGGATGTTGGCGGCGGTAGTCGGGCGGCTGCGGATGTTGGAGGCGGTGGTCGTCACGCCGCTGACCGGCGCTACAGTCCCGGCGGCCTGCTCCGGCGGGACGGCGTTTTGCAGCGTGACATCGCCCATCAGCAGGAAGGTCACGGCCTGGCCGGGCAGGGTCTCTGGCACGTCAGCCTGCAGATTAAGCAGGACCAGCCCCCATTGATTGCTGGCCAGGTCCAGCGGCGCGGTAGCGATCGTCTGCAGGTCAAGCAGGGCGGCACGGTCGGAAGGCCGGCTGAAGCGCGCCTCGACCTGCGGCCTCCAGAAGATGGCATCCACACGGTTGTAGCCGTAACAGGCGGCGTCCCGTTCCAGCCCGGCGCAGACTGTGTCCAGCGATTGCAGCGCGTCGGTCACCAGCGCCGGGCAGACTTCCGTGCCCTGGCCGCTGGCCGGGCCGGTCAGGGCCGCCAGAGTCAGAATCGCGATCACGAGGACCCTTTTCATGGGCTTTCTCCTCCCCGGCCCTGCCACAGACGAGTCAGGTTGCCGGGGCTATTCGTCCGACACAGTGAAGACACAGGCGTGTGGGCCACAGGGCGGCATATTGCCGATGGCGGTATGACCGCCAGCAGTGGCCGTCCACACCGTTCTCACGGAAACTTCCCACCCAGCCGGGATGTCATACGCCGGTTCTGCCTCCAGCCAGCGGATCCACCCGTGCTGGACAGGCGCGGAGACGCCATCGATGATGATGTACCCGTTTGCGGCGGCGGCTGACGCCAGCGCTTCAGCCTCGGTTGGCCAGCGGCAACCCTGCATGATGGTGACCCTATCGCCGGAGTGGATGCCCTCCACCCGGTCCCGCCCGGCTTCGCAGGTACCCACGTCAAAGAGGCGCTCGGTGGGGGCAGTGTCTTCGGCGGGCGCCTCGGCGGTGATGGCGACCTCTCCGGCGGCCTCCGGCAGCGGCGGAGTATAGGGTGCCAGGGGGGCGGCGCAGCCGGCGGCGCTCAGAGCCTCGATCCCGGCCAGGCTCGCATCGAGGCAGGCATTGGTCACCGTCGCTGCCACCGCCGCTACCGGCGGAGCGACCAGCGTCGAGGTCTCATCCACCCGCCCCCGGTCGTTGAGCGTGACAGCGATGGCCGGCAGGGCGATCGGCTCGGCAGCATCCGGCTGTTCCAGGGCAACCGAACCGGCGGCGACGGCAGTGTTCAGGTGGCCTTCCAGCAGAGTGATCACCATCACCTCCGCCGCGCCATCTTCGGTCGGCGCTTCGGCCAGGGTGAAGATGGCGGTTGAACTGAGCTGCACCGCCAGGTCGTTGATGGTCATGGTCACCGGCGTACCCGCCGGACTCTGGATCACCAGAGCGTTGGGGGTTTCGGCGCATTCCGGCACGCCCAGGCCGGTTCTAAGGTAAAGGGCCTGCAGAGGGGCAGCGCCCGGCGCTGCAGCGTCTTCCAGTGTCGCGTCACCCATCAGCAGGAGCATCACCGCCTGACCGGGCAGGGTCTCCGGCAGATCGGCCTGAACATGCAGCAGGGCCACCCCCCAGATCTGGGCCTGTCGATCGAGCGGGGCGGTAGTCAGGGCGCGCAGGTCGGCCAGGGCCACCCGGTCCGCCGGGGCCGCGAAGACCAACCCCGTCTGCCCCTCGCGAAAGGTGGCGTTCACCAGCGAGTGCCCGTAGCAGGCGGTGTCCCGCCCCAGCCCGGCGCAGGAATCGCTGGCCAGTTGTAGCGCCTGCGCTGCCAGCGCCGGGCAAGCTACAGGATCGGCGCCCTGGGCCGTGACTGTCACGCCGGCCACGAGGAAAGCCAGCGCCAGCGCGGCACAGAGTGCGATTCGACAATTCATCTCTCTTCCTCCTGATAAGCGCTATGGCGTCACATCATTCCCCGCGGGCGCAGACCGACCTGGCGGCTGCCCCTCAGGGCGAGACGGTGAACGTGCAGGTATTGGTCTCGCCGGTGATCGACCAGGTGGAGGTGAGGGTGTGCTGGCCTGCCGTGGCGATCCAGTTGGCGCGGGCGCGATCGCCGTAGCCGGGCGGCCCGCCGCCAACATGCCAGGTCGGCCCTTCGTAGTACACCGGCAACGGCTGGCCGTCGAGGGTGATCGTGGCGTAGTGCCCGGCCAGCGCAGCCCGCAGGGCCTCCGGCGATTCCCAGCGCCCTACGCCCTTCTGGAAGACGACCGATTCGCCGGGTCGGATACGGTTCATCTCCCGGCAGCGGGAACCGAATCCACCGATCTCATAGGCGGTCGCGCTGGCAAAGTCGGGTGGCAGGTGGAAGACCGGCGGGTGGGTACAGGCATCGCGGCGCGGCGCAGCCGTCCACAGATGAGCGGCGATCCAGTCTTCGCACGCGCCGCCGAGGATGGCCGCCAGCGCCGGATTCGGGCCGGGATCGACCGGTTGCGAGCTGGCGTCCACCCGTCCCTGCGCGTTCAGAGCAAGTGCCAGGGCGTCGCCGGGCTGGGTCAGCGGGATGGTGAAGGCCGGATGGTGGGCGGTGAAAGTCCCTTCCACCAGCATCACCACCAGGGCGGTCGCGTCCGGCTGATCGGGCACGGCGCTGAGGGTAAAAACGACGGTCGAAGCCAGCGAAAACTCCAGGCCGTTGATCGTCAGGGTGGCTTCGATGCCGGTGGAGTTGTGGATGATCAGGGCATTAGGGGCCTGGCGGCAGGGCGGTTCGCTCAGACTGGCGCTGAAGTAAAAGGCCTGCATCGGGCGCGGGCCAGCCTCTGGTGGAGTCTCGTTTTCCAGTGCGGCCTCGCCCATCAGTAGAAAAGTGATCGCCTGGCCGGGCAGGCTCTCCGGCACGTCAGCCTGGGCGTGCAACACGGCCAGGCCCCATTGCTCGCGGGCGCTATCCAGCGGGGAGGTGGCGATGGCTCGCAGTGTCCCCAGCGGGACGGTGTCCGCCGGACTGGCGAATGTCGGGAGCTGGCCCGGCTCCCGGAAAGTGGCTTCCACCTGGCGGTGGCCGTAACAGGCGGTATCCCGCCCCAGGCGGCTGCACACCTGATCCAGGGCGTCCAGCGCAGCGTCGACCAGCGCCGGACAGGTCTCACCACTGCCCTGGGCCAGGATGGGCCGGGCGGCAGCCAGCAAAAAGGCAAACAGCACAACAAATACCAGCCGGCGACGCATGGCGGTTTCTCCCCCCTCTCTGAACGGTCTTGATAGTTCTATTATAGGCCGACTTTCCACAGCCGGCGTTGCGGAGAAGAGGCCGGAAGATCGGGTGATCGGGAGTCCAGGAAGAACGTCTACCCGTGGAGAGGCGCTGGAGGATGGGGAACGCGACACGCTCGACCCTGTATCATGTGCCTGGCGCTGGCAGACTGTCGACCTCCTGGCCCCCTGGTTTCCCGGCCACCTGACTGCTGGCCGTCCTGGCCTGTCAGCCGGCGAGCGCTTGACCCGCCCGGCGTCAGGGCGCACACTTACCCTGTGGAGGATGCGCTATGAGCGATTCGCCAGTTGCCGCGCTGCCCGCCGTGCCGGGGACCTATGCCCTGCTGATCCACGTCAATGCGCCGCTAACCATCCGCCCGGGACGGCTGGGAACGGTGGCGCTGGGGAGGGGCTGGTACGTCTATACCGGCAGCGCGCACGGCCCCGGCGGGCTGCGGGCGCGGGTAAGCCGCCATCTGCGCCGGGACAAAACCCGCCACTGGCACATCGACGCTCTGACCTGCGCCGCGCCGGTAGCGGGCGTCTGGGCGGTTGCCGCGCCGGAACGGCTGGAATGCGTCTGGGCGGCAGCGCTGCGCGCCCTGCCCGGCGTACAATTACCTGCAGCGGGTTTTGGCGCGTCAGATTGCACCTGCCCGGCGCATCTGCTTCAGGTGCCCGATCTGGCGGCAGTAGCCGCAGCGCTGAACGCTACCCTCGCCGCCGGACACCTGTTATACTTGCCGGTGATGCGCGGGACGGGCTGATCCGGCCTGCTGGCGTGCCGCGGCGTGCCTATCCCCAGGGACGATTCAGAAACCATCACCACGTGACAAAGCAACGCAGGGGCGTGGCAGCAATCGCGCTCTGCGCCTGTTGTGGAGCCAGACCACCAGTCAGTACACCGTTATGCTCATCCACGAAGCACGCCAGATCATCAGCCGCTACCTGCTTGACGACTCCAGCATCATCGATGCACCAACCGCCTATTATGCGCTGTACCATGACGCCCGGCGCTCCGAACTGCGGGTGAAGCTACGCCCTTCGGGCCGGGCGGATGGCTTCGTTGGCCGCTTTCAGACTGGCTATGACCTGTTCCGCCCGCTGGTGACCATGCACTGCCGCACCCCTGAAACCGCCGCTGACCTGCTGGCCGAACTGCTGACTCCGGGCCGCCCGTATCTGTTCTTTGCTGGCAGCCACCAGCTCCCCTACCTGGGCGGCAGCTTTGCCCTGCAAACCCAGCGGCTGATGCGCATCTACTACCTGGAAAGCAGGCGCTTCCGGCCCGCCATCAATGTCATGGTGGTGGAAAAGCCGACTCCGGGCGGCCTGCCGCGCTTTGAGATCCAATCCGGTGGCCTGGCGGCGGTAGCCGGGATCAACTGGCAATCGCCGGGGTTCGCCGAAGTGTATGTCCACACCGATCCGGGGGCGCGCAAGCGCGGCTGGGGGCAGGCCGTGGTGACCGCCTGCACGGAATACATCCTGCGCCGGGGACGGTTGCCGCTGTACCTGGTCGAGGCGGATAACGAGGAGTCGCTGGCGCTGGCGGAGGCGGTCGGCTATGTGGACAGCGGGGCGCAGCAGGTGTACGCCGAGGGCGTTTACCTGGGCCACCCCGCCCGGCGGCCCATCTCCATTAAGGAAGAGGGCACTGCCGGGTCATGATTCGGCCAACATATCCCCAACCAGCCTTGGGTTAATAAGGGATAACCGGCGCGTACTTGGGATTTCCACCCGGATCAGGAGGCAGGGATGGGCGAAGCGCCACAAAAACCAGTGCGCGATGTGGCCGCCGCCGTGATCCAGCGGGATGACGGGCGCGTGCTGCTTGTCCAGCGCGGCCCCACCGCCCCGACCTTCCCCGGTTGCTGGGGGGTGATCACCGGCTTTGTTGAAGTGGGCGAAACCCCGGCGGCGGCGGCGCTCCGCGAGATCGCTGAAGAGCTGGGTGTGAGCGGGCGTGTGCTGCGCAGCGGAGAACCGTTCCCGGTTGATATTGGGCCGTCCGTCGTGCGGGTCTGGCCGCTGCTGTGCGCCATCGATGCGCCGGAAGCGATCGCGCTCCAGGCGGAGAACCAGCGGTACGAGTGGGTGGCGCTGGAAGAGGTGCTGGCCCGCCCGACTGTCCCCCGGCTTGAGCAGGATTTCCGCGCCCTGGGCCTGCTGTAGGGAAGGCTCTTGAGCTGCGCGTGGACCGCTGTTAGCGCTCCGCCTCATGATCTTCTATCTCCCCTGTTTCCGCTTATTGCCTCCGGAATTGGTACTTGACAGAACAGAACTTTTGTTCTATTCTGAATATGAGTGATTTACTCACCTTTTTGTGGCCATTGGAGGGGAGACTGGCTGATGAGCGGAAGAAGGGTAGTACACCTGGAGTTGACGGGGAGCGACCGGCTGGCCAGCGCCCGCTTTTACGCGGACCTGTTTGGCTGGGAAATGAAGGATTACCCGGATATGCAGTACACCACGCTGAACACCGGCAACCAGGAGATCGGCATCGGCATCGGCCCGGCGAGCAACGGGCAGGCTTCTCCGCCGACCTTCTACATCGAAAGCACCGACCTGGAGGCTGACCTGCGGGCCATCCGGGCAGCAGGCGGCCAGGTGGTCGGTGAGACTCTTCATGTGCCCGGCGTCGGCTCCATGGCGTACTTCAGAGACCCGGCGGGTAACCTGATCGCCCTCGGCAAGTTTGACGAGACCCAGTCGTCAGTATAACGGAGGTGGCTTAGCGTACCTGGCAGGGCCAAAAAATCTAAAAGTAAGCTGTTGGGTCATGCGCCGCCGGGGCCGTCCGGTCCCGTTAGCTCCCGGCGCAACAATAAAACGAGCCACCTGCGCAGGTGGCTCGTCCTCGCTAGCGGCCCGTTGCTGAATAGCTGGATTTGCCCAGCGTCATCAGGAATTCCTCATTACTGTCGGTCATGCGCAGCTGCTGGAGCAGTTGCTCGGTGGCGACCACCAGACCGTTCTCGCTATTGCCCTGTTCGTCCATCAGGTGAGCCAGCATCCGGCGCATCGTCCAGACGCGCTGCAGGACATCCGGGCCGAGCAGCAATTCCTCGCGGCGAGTGCTGCTGCGGTCAATGTTGAAGGCCGGGAAGATCCGGCGCTCCTGCAACACACGGCTAAGGTGCAGCTCCATATTGCCGGTGCCCTTGAATTCCTCGTAAATGACATCGTCCATCCGGGAGCCGGTGTCGATCAGGCAGGTGGCGACGATGGTCAGGCTGCCGCCCTCCTCCACATTACGCGCCGCGCCAAAGAAACGCTTGGGCGGGTACAGGGCGGACGGATCGATACCGCCGGTCAGCGTGCGGCCACTGGGCGGCACAACCAGGTTGTAGGCGCGGGCCAGGCGGGTGATGCTGTCCAGCATGATCACCACATCCTGGCCGCCTTCCACCAGACGCTTGGCCCGTTCCAGGGCCATTTCCGCCACCCGCACATGGTGCTGAACCGGCTCGTCAAAGGTGGAGCTAATCACCTCCGCTTCCACCGAGCGATCCATGTCAGTCACTTCTTCCGGACGTTCGCCGATCAGGACGACCATCAGGTGGACTTCCGGGTAATTCTGGCTGATGGCGTTGGCGATGTCCTTCAGGACGGTGGTCTTGCCCGCTTTGGGCGGGCTGACGATCAGGCCGCGCTGCCCCTTGCCGATCGGCGCGATCAGGTTCAGCAGCCGGGTGCTCAGGATGCGCGGCGAAGTTTCCAGGTCAAAGCGTTTATCGGGGAAAATGGCGGTCAGGTTTTCAAAGTTGGGGCGGCGCTTGGCCAGTTCCGGGCTTTTGCCGCTGATGGCTTCTACCCGCAACAACCCGTAATACTTTTCGGAATCCTTGGGCGGGCGGACCTGGCCAATGACGAAGTCGCCCGTGCGCAGCCCGAAGCGCTTGATCTGGGTCTGGGAGACATAGATGTCTTCCGGGCCGGGCAGGTAGTTGTTGGAGCGCAGGAAGCCAATCCCATCATCGATGATTTCCAGCACGCCGCCGCGCAGCTCATACCCCTTCTTTTCGGCCTTATCGCGCAACAGCCGCAGGATCAGGTCCCACTTTTTCAGGCGGCTGTAGCCGGCGATATTGGCTTCCTGGGCCAGACGGCGTAGTTCAGTCAGGGTTTTCTTTTCAAGCTCAGCAACGTCCATTGAGAAGCTCCACAGTGGAGGGGGGCTTTCGCCCACACCAGGGGGTGAACAACGGCAGGGAGGCCGGTCAGTACGAATATGCCAGGGGAGTTTACCTGTTACAGCCAGGTAAACGCGGTTTCAAGCCCACAGGTGGTCACCGTCCGCTGGTCAGTTAACAGTCAGCACAAAAATGGGCGTGGGTCGTGGAATAACGCAATTACCGTGACGTACCGGGGAACCGCGTCGCCATCACTATAGCACACCTTCGAGACGGAATCAAGACAGACTGGATACAGAACAGGGCAATCGCATCAAAAGTGCTGATAGGGAATAATAGGATGCCTCTAACCAGGAGGCACTATGTCAGACGAAAACCCGATCAGCTTACTCATCAGTTTTCGGGACCTGCCCGATCCCCGAGTGGAGGGGCGTTGCGATCACAAGCTCATCGATATCATCGTGATAACGGTGTGCGCCGTTATTGCGGGAGCGGAGAGCTGGGTGGATGTGGAGAGCTTCGGTAAAGCGAAGCAAGAATGGTTGCACCTTTTCTCGACCTGCCGCATGGGATACCGTCGCACGACACGTTCGGGCGCTTTTTCGCGGCGTTGGATGCTGAGGCATTTCAGACGGCGTTCATGCGCTGGGTGGAAGGGGTCTTTCGGGTGAGTAGAGGTCAAGTCATTGCGATTGACGGCAAGACAGCACGGCGCAGCCATAACCGAAGCCTCGGCAAAGACGCCATCCATATGGTCAATGCGTGGGCCACGCACAACGGCATTGCCTTGGGGCAGTGGAAGACAGACGCGAAATCGAATGAAATCACGGCGATTCCGCCGCTGCTACGCCAGTTGAAAGTGGCGGGCTGTATTGTCACGGTCGATGCGATGGGTGCTCAAACCAAGATCGCCCAGGCGATTCGCGATGAAAAGGCCGACTACGTGCTGCGGGTCAAAGACAATCAGGGGCACTTGCACCAGGACATTCAAGACTGGTTCGCGCATGCGGACAACGTGCAATTCGCTCAGATGCCACACAGCTATGCCGAAACCATCAATAAAGGCCATGGACGCATCGAAATTCGGCGGTGCTGGGCCATCAGTGACCCCCTGGCCTTCGAATACCTCCGCAATTATGAGGGTTGGACTGATTTGCAGACCATTATACGGGTGCAACGTGAGCGACGACTTCCAGACAAGACCGAGCTCAACACGGCCTACTACATCAGCAGCTTGCCCGCTGAGGCTGAACCCCTCCTGGATGCCACGCGCTTCCACTGGGCGGTTGAAAATAGTCTTCACTGGGTCCTGGACGTCATCTTCAGAGAGGACAATGCCCGGGTCCGCCTCGGGCACGCCGCCCACAACATGGCGATCTTGCGACAACTGGCGCTCAACATTATCAAAAAGGACTCTTCCAAGGGGAGTATCCGCACCAAACGCTTCAAGGCCGGCCTTGATATCACCTTCCTTGAACGGTTACTGGAACAAATTTGATGCAATCGCCCTGGGATACAGAAGGGTAGTGTATCACAGCCGGCTGGCATCGTGCTGGCGTTGGCCAGAGTCGCCAGCCAGGCTGGCCAGCGCACGGCGCAAAAAATACGGTTGACCGCGCGATCCCGATCGGTTATACTGAAGCGCCGTGCTTGGCTCGCAATCCGTCCGATCTGGGCGGTTTTTCGGTATCACTAGGCTTGAGAAGGGTTCACAACGACTATGCCCAAGCGTACCTGGCAACCCAAGAAGCGTCGCCGTCTGCGCGTTCATGGTTTCCGTATGCGGATGCGCACCCGCACCGGTCGCGCCGTGCTCAAGGCGCGCCGGGCCAAGGGGCGTCATCGCCTGACCGTGCAGGTGGCGCACGTCAAGAAGACGAACTGGAACGCCTCCTGAGGAGATGCGGCGACGTCTGCGGCTCCGGCGTGATGAGGATTTCCTGCGTGTACGCAGGGAAGGGCGTACCTATGCCCACCCGCTGCTGGTCCTGGCCCTGGTTCCCAATCACCTGCCTCACAACCGCTACGGCATCATTACGACGCGCCGGCTGGGCAGCGCGGTGGCCCGAAACCGGGTCAAGCGCCGCATCCGCGAGGCTACCCGGCACTGGCATTCCCGGATCGCGCAGGGGTACGACGTGATCGTCATCCCGCGCCCACCGGCGCTGACCTGCCCATACCCGGAACTGCTGGAAGCGATGGCGGTTGGGCTACGCCGGGCTAATCTGCTATAACTGATAGCATCGGCGCAGCAGTCCGGCTGGCCCGGCTATGGTGCTTTCGCCGCCTGCACAACCGCACAACCATAATAAGATGTATTGGCGCCTTGAGAGAAGCAGATGTTAAAGCGGCCTGTCCTGCTGTTGATCCGGCTGTACCAGTTGACGTTATCCCGCGTGCTGCCGCCCAGCTGTCGTTTTACACCCAGTTGTTCGGTCTACACCTACCAGGCGATTGACAAGTACGGCCTCTTTAAAGGAGGCTGGCTGGGGATCAAGCGCATTGCCCGCTGTCATCCGCTCAATCCCGGTGGGTATGATCCCGTTCCTTAAGGAGCAACATTGAAGACGATGATCTCTCCGTTCGTGGAGCGGCAGAACGCTCACCAGCCGGTCGTATTCCTGCGGCGCGGCCTGTGGTTGATTCTGGCGCTGGTGCTGCTGGTGGCGGGCTGCGGGCCTGTCTCAGTAGCTGGAAGCTGGGCCGGCGTGACCGCCGGCGACGATGGCCTGATCATGGCCTACCTGGACCGCGTGACACGCTTTAACAGCAGCGGGGTTGCCCGCTGGGAATTCCCCGCGCCGGGCGACGAATTGCGGGGCCATACCCAGTTTTACGCCACACCCGCCGTCACCGAGGATGTGGTCTACGCAGGCGGTTATGACCACAAGGTCTACGCCATCAACCGGGACAACGGCCAGTTGCTGTGGGTGAATGAGGACGCCACCTCCCGGATTATCGCCGGGCTGACGGTCGCCTCTGGCAAAGTGCTGGTGGGCATCGGCAATCATGGCGTGATGGCCCTCAACCAGCGCACCGGCCAGAAGGAATGGTTCTTTGAGACAGGCCAGGGCGTCTGGGCGGCCCCGCTGGTGGTAGATGACGTGGTTTATGTTGCCTCGCTGGACAAGCACCTGTATGCGCTGACCCTGGCCAGTGGCCAGGAATTATGGCGGCAGAACCTGGGCGGGGCCATCGCCGGCGCCCCGGTTTACGATGATGGCGTGCTGTATGTCGGCACGTTCACGCGCACGATCGTCGCCGTCAACGCCGCTGATGGAACCATCATCAATACCTTCCAGGCGGAAAACTGGGTCTGGGACACCCCGACGGTGGCTGACGGCGTGCTTTATGCCGGGGACATGAGCGGCAATGTCTACGCGCTGGAAACCGGAACCTTCACCCCGGTCTGGCAGCGCAAAGTCGCCCGCGAAGGCATCCGCACCAGCCCGCTGGTTGCCGGCGACCTGCTGATCATTGGCTCCCGGGATGACACCCTGTACGCGGTCAACCGCACCAGCGGGACGCCCGTCTGGCAGCAGCCGGTCGGCGGGGACATCCTCAGTAACCTGATCCTGCTGAATGACGACCTGCTGGTCGTCAGCACCATGTCCCAGGATCGTCAGCTCGTGGCCTTCGATCTGGAAGGTAAGGTCGTCTGGACTTACCCGCCGGTCGCCGCCAGCCAACAAAGCCAATAACCAGGGAAAAACACCATGTGGGATCTCATCCTCAACCCGTTCATCACCGTGCTGGTCTTTCTGTACCAGCTCCTGGGGCAAAACACCGTCCTGGCGATCGTGGCCTTCACCATCCTGATTCGCCTGCTCACCCACCCGCTGACCGTTCAGCAGCAGCGCTCGCTGAAGGTCCAGCAGGAACTGCAGCCCAAGCTCAAGAAGCTCCAGGAAAAGTACAAGGGCGACCGCGAAAAACTGGCTCAGGCGCAGATGGAACTGTACCGCGAGGCGGGGATCAACCCGGCTGGCGGCTGCCTGCCGCTGCTGATCCAGTTTCCCATCCTGATCGGCCTCTACCAGGCGATCATCCAGGTACTGGGGGCCACCCCGCTTCAGCTCCTCGATCTCTCCGGGCGCATCCTGGTGCCACAACTGAACCAGCTCATCCCGCTCAGCAACCAGTTCCTGTGGATGAATCTGGCTGAGCCGGATCCGTTCTACGTGCTGCCGGTGCTCGTGCTGATCACCACCTGGGCCCAGCAGCGCCTGCTCACCCCGCCGGCCACCGATGACGGCGGCCAGGCTGCCGCGATGACACGCTCAATGAACACCGTCATGCCGATCATGTTCTTCTTCTTCTCGCTGTCTTTTGCCTCCGGCCTGTCGGTGTACTTCGTCGTGTCGAACCTGATCGGGATCGTCCAGTACGCCATGATGGGGAAAGCCAACCTGAGCAACCTGCTCCCCTTCAAGCGCGGCCAGAATGCTAACCCGCCGGCTGGTGAGCCATCGCCGCGCAAGTCGACACCAGCAAAGTGAAATGATAGAGGGGCTTGACCATGAACGAACCACGGTTCGTCGAGGCGACCGGGCCAGACGTTGAGACGGCGATCAAGAACGGTCTGGCCAAACTGGGCGCCGACAGCAAAAACGTGATCGTCGAAGTCCTTGAAGAATCCAGCCGGGGGTTGTTCGGCATCGGCGGACGCCCGGCCAAAGTTCGCCTGACCCTCCTGGCGCCAAGCGCACCCACCCCTGCCCGCGCCGAAAGAGCCTCCCGCCAGCAGCAAACTACCGCCGAAGGCCAGCCAGCGCCCCGATCGCGGCGCCACCGTCGCCGGTCGAAGAGCCGGACTGCCACTGGTGGGGCGGAAAAGTCCGCCGCTCTCGAGGCAGCCGATCTCCCGGCTCAGGGGGACCTGGCCGAAGACGATGAGCCTGGCAGCGACCTGCCGTTACCCGCCCGCATCGCCGCTGCGCCCGATGACGAGGAAGCGCACACCGCGGTGGAAACCCTGCAGGAATTGCTGGGCAAGATGGGCATCAGCGCCAGCGTGGAAGCCAGCTACGCCGAGCCTGCCGACGAAAACGAGAGCGGCCCGCTGGTCCTGCAGATCACCGGCAAGGACCTGGGCGTCCTGATTGGGCGGCGCGGCGAGACGCTGGCCGCGCTCCAGTACATCACCCGCCTGATCGTCAGCCGCGAATTGCAGCGCCGCACCGATCTAGTGGTGGATGTGGAGCACTATAAAGCCCGCCGCGAGCAGCGCCTGCAAAGCCTGGCCCTGCGCATGGCCAAGCAGGCTACCCTGCGGGGCCGCACCATCAACCTGGAACCGATGCCGGCTTATGAGCGGCGGATCATCCACCTTTCCCTGCGCGACCGCACGGATGTTTATACCGAAAGCGTGGGCGAAGGCGAAAATCGCAAAGTCACCATCGTGCCGGTCAAGAATCGTTAACCTTTCATCTTCCAAGGTGTCTGTTCACGCGCCTGAGGCTGCCGGTTGCCTCAGGCGCGCTGCTTTTCGGGGGGGCGGGCAGCAGGCTAGGGAGTCGAACGTACAGGCAAGGCTCCGCGCCCTGACCTGCTTTCTCTTGCCTCCTGCCTCCCGGCCTCCTTCTTTTGCTGCTTGTCCCCCCGCCGGGAGAATCTCTGCAGGCTCCTGTGCTACAATCGGGATCGATCCATCGGGTAGGCTTGTGCCACGAAAGGACGAATCCTCATGAGCCGTGTGATTCGGGCGCCGCGCGGGACACAGATCACCTGCAAAAGTTGGCTGCAGGAAGCCGCCATGCGCATGCTGATGAACAACCTCGACCCCGACGTGGCCCGCGACCCTGACAACCTGATCGTCTACGGTGGGCGCGGACGGGCGGCCCGCAACTGGGAAGCCTTCGACGCGATCATTGCCACGCTCAAGGAGCTGGAAAACGACGAGACACTGCTTGTCCAGAGCGGCAAGCCGGTGGCCGTCTTCAAAACCCATCCTGACGCGCCGCGCGTCCTGATCGCCAACAGCAACCTGGTCCCTCACTGGGCCACGCAGGAGCATTTCGATGAGCTGGAGCGTCGCGGCCTGATCATGTACGGCCAGATGACCGCCGGATCGTGGATTTACATCGGCACGCAGGGTATCCTGCAGGGCACCTACGAGACCTTTGGCAGCCTGGCCCGCCAGCAGGGCTGGGGATCGCTGCGCGGCAAGTTCGTCCTGACTGCCGGGCTGGGCGAGATGGGCGGGGCGCAGCCGCGCGCGGTGACCATGAACGAAGGCGTAGCCCTGATCGTGGAGATCGACCCGGCCATGATTGCGCGGCGGCTGCGCACCCGCTACCTGGACGAATCGACCGATGACCTGGAGGACGCCCTGCAGCGGGTGGAAGACGCGTTGCGCACCGGCACGCCGAAATCGATCGGGCTGCTGGGCAACGCCGCTGATGTCCTGCCGCGCCTGGTGCGCATGGGCATCACGCCCGATGTCGTCACTGACCAGACCCCGGCTCACGATCCGTTCTCCTATGTCCCCCACGGCATGAGCCTGGCGGAAGCCGTCGCGCTGCGCGAGCGCGACCGGGTCGATTACGAACAGCGCAGTATGGCGAGCATGGCCGCCCACTGCCGGGCTATGCTGGATATGCAGGCGGCGGGGGCTGTCGTTTTCGATTACGGCAACAACCTCCGCCAGCGGGCCTATGACGCGGGCGTCACTGATGCCTTCAACTACCCCGGCTTTGTCCCGGCTTATATCCGCCCGCTGTTCTGTGAGGGCAAGGGGCCGTTCCGCTGGGTAGCCCTTTCCGGCGACCCGCAGGACATTTACACCACCGACGCCAAAATCCTGGAGCTATTCCCGGAGGACGATCACCTTCGCCGCTGGATCACCATGGCCCAGAAGAGCTTCGAATTCCAGGGCCTGCCGGCACGCATTTGCTGGCTGGGCTATGGCGAACGGGCCAGGGCGGGGCTGGCCTTTAACGAACTGGTCGCCAGCGGGGCGGTCAAGGCTCCGATCGTGATCGGGCGCGATCATCTGGACGCCGGGTCGGTCGCCAGCCCCAACCGCGAGACGGAGGGGATGCTGGACGGCACGGACGCCGTCAGCGACTGGGCGATCCTCAACGCCCTGATCAACGCGGTGGGCGGGGCAACCTGGGTCAGCTTCCACCATGGCGGTGGAGTGGGCATCGGCTATAGCCAGCACGCCGGGCAGGTGATCGTGGCCGACGGCACGCCGGAAGCAGCCCGCCGGCTGGAGCGCGTCCTGACCACCGATCCCGGCCTGGGTGTAGTGCGCCACGCCGACGCCGGTTATCCGCAGGCTATTGCTGCGGCCAAACGGCACGGGATCAAGATGCCGATGTTGAAGTAGGAGGGCCACAGGGCCGGGAGTAATCGGGGCATCGCTCCCGACAGGGCTGCAAGAGGCCTGTCCAGGCATCCGGTGTGTTCTTCCGGACTGACAAAAGCCAGGCCGTCCTCAGCCCAGGCCCAGTCCTTCCGCCCGCGCCTGGCCTGTCTGCGCCCGGCGGACGGCCAGCGGCAGCGCCCCGCGCAACAGGGTTTCGATCATCAGTTGCCGGTATTCGGCGGTGGCCCGGTACTTGCTGGCGCGGGGGCGCAGCGAGGCATGGGCGGCCCGGATGGCCGCGTTCAGCGCAGCGTCATTGCATGGCTGTCCGCGCAATGCGTCCTGGACGGCGGTCGCCAGGATCGGCGTCGGCGCGACCGGGCCGATGCACACCCGCGCATCGACGTAGCGCGTCTTGCTTTCGTCCAGTTTCACCCATACAGCACAGCCCAGCACCGGCAGAGCCACCCCCTGCGGGCGCATCACCCGCTTGAAGGCGCTGCCTTCCCTCGCCCCGGCCAACCGAAAGCGGAAGCGCACCAGCACATCGCGCCGCGAATCCAGCGCGGATTGCCCCGCGCCCCGGTAGAGCGCCGCCAGCGGCAGCCATTCCCGCCGCCCATCGCCCCAGGCAACCTCCGCCTCGGCGGCCAGCGCCATCAGCGAGGTGGCGCCGTCGCCAGCGGGCAGGGCGTGGGCGACATTGCCGCCGAGCGTGCCCACGTTGCGCACCTGCGGCCCGCCGATCACACCGCAACTTTCCACCAGGCAGGTGGCGCGGGCCTCCAGCAGGGTGGAACGGGTGATGGCGGTGTGCGTCACCGCCGCGCCCAGGAGGACGATGCCATCCGCCTCATGGATGGCGGTCATCTCCGGGATGCGGGTGACATCGACGAGCGCCATGCGGGGGGCTTCCCCGCCATACTGGAGATCGATCAGTAGGTCGGTACCGCCGGCGATCACCTGGGCTGCGCCATCATAGCGGGCCAGAATCGCCAGCGCTTCTTCCACAGTTTGCGGGGTATGGTAGTACTGCCAGAAGGGCATGGCTATCATCCTGAGCGGGTACGTGGCAGTGCTGGGCTTGTGGCTCTACTGTAACACGATTTCCCTGCCGGGGCAGAACAACCAGCGGGCAGGATGCCAGGACAGGCCGGTGGTCAGAGTCCCCGGAACCCCTGCGGGCAGCAGGGGGAATCCCGGAGGCGTTTCCTGGCTGGTGAGCCACGCCGCCGCCAACTGCTGAACACAAAACGAGGGCGCCAGCAGGGAGGGGAACCGCTGGCGCCCCCAGGGGGAAGGGAGATAGCTTGCGTGAAGAAGGCAGCGCTACCCGGCGCGCGCCCCGCGGACCGGGGACTGGCCGCGGTTCTGCCACAGGCTGTAGGCCAGCACGGCCACGATGACGATGATGGCCGCCAGCGCTGCGCCGCCAACCAGCGTCGAACGCTCCCACTGGGCGATGATGATCCCTGCCACTGCCCAGATGGTCGTCAGCGCGTAGGCAATATTGCCCCGCCCCGTGTAAACCACCGCGCTGATGATCACCGTACCGATGGCGATCATGATCGCCGCCCAGGTCGGGCCGCCCAGCCCCAGCTCTGTGTAGCCGTTGGCGTACAGGGTTTGGGAGATGTTGGCGATGGTGGCGATGGTGATCCAGCCCAGATAGATGCTGAAGGGCACCTGGAGCAGCCAGTACGTGGCGCGGGAAACCCGCTGACCGATCCCCAGTTGTCGGTAGATCGTGATCAACAGGCCCAGGATGACCAGCATCACCGGCACGCTCAGCAGGAACTGCTCGCTCTGGAAGAGGATCAGCCACAGGGTATTGGCCAGGTTGCTGAACACAAAGGGCCAGGCGATGCGCTTGAGCAGGGGATTTTCCCGCTGAGCGGGCAGCGCCTGGTAGATGGCAAAGGCCGTCAGGCCCAGGTAGATCACCCCCCAGATGGCAAAGGTCAGGTTGGCCGGGACGAAGTAGATCGGGTAGGCGTTGCTGATCTCAGCGGTCGGTGTGCCGCCCAGCGCGCCGCTGGAGGCCATACTGTTGATCACCAGGGTGATCGCGAAAGTGACCAGCACGATAATTTGCCTTGCCAGATCGCTCATGTCAGTTTCTCCATTGGTTGCAGCAGGGTGCTGCGTAACGGCTTGCCAGCCGTAAGATAAGCGAAAATATCTACCTTTAATGTCTATTTATTGAACAGGTTTTGACTGGAAATATTCTACACTGTTTGTCGGGAAAGTCAATGAGCTTTCGCTGAGAAACCGGCACCGATCCCGAGCGGCGCGGATCGCCAGCGCCGGGCAACAAAAAACCCTGCTCCAGGCCAGGAACAGGGCTGCTCAAAGACTGGTTTGGTGGGAGTCACAGGCGCCAGCGCCTGCCCCCGACCATTAGCTGTTTTCAGCCAGGTAGTTGAGCAGTAGCGCCGCGATAGCCCCCGGCACCCACCCGGCCAGCGTCAGCGCAAAAACGATCAATACCGTCCCACAACCGCGATCCAACACCGCCAACGGCGGCAGGATGATGCACAGAATAGCGCGCCCACAACCCATATTCCTCTACTCCTCTGGTATGTACGCCGTTACACGCACCACTCTTAAGAGCTATACGCAAAAAGCACCGGCGCGTTGCGGCAGGTTCCCATTGCCGGGGATAACCGTGCTGCTCTGTCGTCCTTTCTCGCCAGGGCTGAGGATGCCAGTTTCTACAGCACTGGCGGCCAGGTCATTCTCGCGCCAGTAGGCCGGACATCTGCTATACTCCATCTCATATAGAACACGGGAGCCGCCGGGTCATCACTGAGGTGGCGGGTTTTCGCCCCCTGACTCTACGCTACGTTCAACAAAGTGCCATCACCGCCCTCGCGGCCAGCGCCGGAAGTCAGGGGCTGTCGCCTGCCTGTATCGCCCTGTCGTGGTTCCTGTCCATGCCTGCTGGCGGCAGTTGCTTGTTGTGGTAAGGAGATACTTCATGTCTGTGCTCACCAGTGACCCTGATCTGCGCGATCTGCTCCAGAACGCCCGCGTGATCGCGGTCGTCGGCCATTCCGATGACCCGGAACGCACCAGCTACCAGATCGCGGCTTACCTGCGACGAGCCGGTTACCGCGTCATCCCGGTCAATCCAACGGTGAGCGAGATTGACGGCGAGACCAGCTACCCCTCGCTGTCCGCTGTGCCGGAGAAGATTGACATCGTCAACGTCTTTCGCCGCGCCGAACACCTGGCCGATGTGGTGGCGGCGGCGGCAGCGGTTGGCGCGGGGGCGGTGTGGGGCCAGCTTGGCGTAATCAGCGCCGAAGCCGCTGCTGTTGCGGAAACCGTGGGTATGCCGCTGGTCATGGATCGCTGCATCAAAACCGACCACCTGCGCCTGCTGGGTCAGAAGTAGCTGACTTCCCGGCAATACTGGCAGCAGGTGCTCCGCTCGCCGGAATAGCACACCGTCTGCCCGCCAGCAGCAGGTGGCTGATAAGCTCCCCCTGAGCATAGCCAGCCCCGGCGCTGCCATCTCCAGCGCACGGCATGTTTACACCATCCTGGCACTTGCCAGGCATCTCCAATTGATATACGATATTCCCATAATTGAACGGCATGTATAATCATCAGCAGGGCGATCAGCGCGCTATCCGGCGCGGGGAAGGCACAGCCGCATGAAGACACGGCTCACCCGGCATGAGCGCCGCAAGCTGCATACCCGCCGCAAGTTGCTCGACGCCGCCCGCCAGGAAATCGCCCGGCGCGGCTACGAGGCCACCGGCGTGCTGGATATCACCGAGGCCGCTGATGTCAGCAAGGGCACCTTTTACCTGCACTTCCGCGACAAAGAAGACCTGACGCGCACTCTGATCCTGGAAGGGTTTGCGGCCCTGCGCGCCCGCCTGACCGAGGCGCTTGGCGCCAGTCCTCGCCCGGTGGACAGCATGGAAGAGGCGCTGCGCGTCGTGTTTCGCCATGCAGCGGAGAACCGCGATCTGTTCCGGATCATGCTTGGCCGCCAGGCTTCCGCCGAACTGCAGATGACGGCGCTGGAATATTTCTCCAATGCGGTGGAGGAGATCATCCGCGGCCAGATCGCCCCTGACCGTCCCCTGTCCCTTCCGCCAGACCTGCTGGCCCGTTTTATCACCGGGGCCGGCGTGCAGGTTGGGCTGTGGTGGATCGAGGACGATCACGGCCTTTCGCCGGAGGCCATGGCTGCCATCCTGTATCGCCTGCTGACGCGGGGTGTCCTGCCCGATTCCCTGCCGACCTCGTCCGCCTGATCCCTCACCCTATTCATCAGGAGAAGCCCAGGCATGTTTGAATTCATCGGACGTTTTGCTGCCCATTACCGCTGGCCGATCATCATCGGCTGGATCGCCCTGGCCGCGCTGGTCACACTGATCGCCCCGCCCCTGGAGCAGGTCGCCAGTAGCACCACGACTGACTTTCTGCCGGCCAGCGCCCCCTTTGTGCGCGCCTATGCCCTGGCTCACGAGCACTTCCCTGACCAGGACATGGGCGGCAGCGCCGTGATCGCGGTTGAGACGCCGGAAGGCAGCAGTGTCCGCGAGGGAGCGGCCTGGAACTACATCGTGGAACTGACCGCCTGGTTGATGCAGCTGGATGGCCCGGCAGGAATCACGGGTGTGACTTCCCCGGCGCAGGGCGTCCCCCTGCTGGCCGACAGCCTGATCGCGCCGGATGACCGCCTGGCAATTATGATGGTGGACTTTCAGACTGGCGTGCTGGAAGATGAGACCAGGGAATTGCTGGAGCGCATCAAAGCGCATATGGCCACGCTGGAAACAGACGGCTTCCAGGTTTACCTGACCGGCAATTCGCCGATTTTCTCCGGCTACGCCACCGGTGCACTGGAAAGCGTCGACCGCACGCTGGGCGTGACGATTGTCCTGGTGGTGTTGCTCCTGTTGCTGGTCTACCGCTCGCCGGTCAGCCCGCTGTTGCCGCTGCTGACGGTGACCATCGCCTACCTGATCAGCCGCGGGATCGTCGGCTGGCTGGGGGCTAACGTCCTCACCATCACCATCTACGCCAATGTGATGATGATCGTCGTCCTGTTTGGCGCAGGGACGGATTATTGCCTGTTCCTGATCAGCCGCTTCCGCGAGGAGATGGCCGACGACGACCAGGCCGCCGAAGCCACCATCCGCACGGTGCACCGCGTGGGCGAGACCATCACCAGCAGCGCCGGGACGGTGATCGTGGGCTTTGTGGCTATGATCTTCGCGGAAATGGGGCTGTTCAATACCACCGGCCCGGCGCTGGCGATCAGCGTGGTGGTCATGCTGTTGACCGGCCTGACGCTCACACCGGCCCTGCTGGCGACGCTCGGCGCACGCGCCTTCTGGCCGGGCAAAGCCCATCATCGCGGGGATAGCCGCCTGTACGAATGGGTCTCCCTGCGCGTCTCGGAGCATCCGGTACAGGCGATTTTGCTGCTGGTCGCTGTGCTCGGCCCGCTGGCACTCTACGCTACCGGCCAGCGCACCACCTATAACATGCTCTCCGATCTCGTCGCCACGAATGAAGCACGCCGGGGCTTTGAGGCGCTGGAGCGGCATATGGGCGGCGGAACCATCCAGCCGCTCACGGTGGTTGTCGCTGGACTTGATCCCGATTCCGCGCTGGCCGAGATCGATCGTTGGACGCAAACCCTGCTAGCACTGGATGGCGTTGCCGATGTGCGCAGCCTGTCCGCGCCGCTGGGCCGTGACAGCGGGCTGCTGACGAATATCGCGTCAGTCCGCGCCCAGTTTGGCGCGGCAGCATCACTGCTGGCGGAGGCAGGGGAAGGCGGGCTGCCCGCCGACGCCCTGACGCCGCAGAACCTGCAACTGGCCTTGAGCCTGCTGCCGACCGTTGCTGCCTATCTGGACGCTGTGCAGGAACGCGCCCCCGCGCTGGCCGAGAACGCGGACATGCAGGGCCTGCGCCAGACGCTTGCCGGGCTGCCGGTGGCGGCGCTTACCGGCCGGATCAGCCCGGCGCTGGAGACGTTACAGGCCCATCTGGCCGCGCTGGCCGCTTCACCGGACCTGGAGGGTGTCTACTACCTGCCGGATGAACTACCGGCGGAGCTAAGCGCCGCGATCGCCGGCGCGAGCGCCGGGCTGGATACCGAGGGTCTGCTCGATAGCTTCCTGGGTCGCTACCTATCCGCCGATCGCACGGCGGCCCGCTTTGAAGTCATCCCGCGGGATAACCCGTATGGCGACGAAGTGACCACCCTGGTGCATACCCTGCGCGACATGCTGCCCGGCGGGGAAGCCGCCGTTTCGGGCGTGCCGGTGGTGACCACCGATCTGCGTGACACCATGGAACGCGATATGCTGCGCTCGTTCTCGCTGGTGCTACTGGGCATCCTGATTGTGCTGGTGGTCTTGCTGCGGGCGCTGATCAGCCCGCTCTACCTGATCCTGACCATCCTGCTCAGTTACGGGGCTACCATGGGCATCACCCGCCTGTTCTCCAGCCTGGTCTTCGGCGTGGATGCTCTGACCTGGTGGGTGCCCTTCTTCATGTTCAGCATGTTGATCGCGCTGGGGATGGACTACAACATCTTCCTGATGGGGCGGGTCAAGGAAGAAGCGGCGCAACACGGGATGCGCGAGGGCGTACACCGCGCTGTCGCCGCCACCGGCCCGATCATCACCTCCGCCGGGCTGATCATGGCCGGGACGTTCGCGGCGATGCTGGCCGGGTCAGTGACCGGCCTCAAGCAACTGGGCTTTGCCGTCGCGGTGGGCGTGCTGCTGGACACGTTTGTGATCCGCACAGCGCTGGTACCGGCGATCGCTGTACTGCTGGACCGCTGGAACTGGTGGCCGGGCAAAGCGCCGCGTGTCCCGGCAGGGAGGAAGGCCGGGGCCAGCCACGCGCCGGCCAGCGGGGATCGGTGAAGAGCCGGGAATAGGGGGCAGGGCAAGCGGCGGCGTTGCCGTCGCCCCCGCTGGGCTTGCCCTGAGCGCGGGGGCCAGGCCATCCCCAGGCCTGGCCCTTCCCCTTTTGCCCGCCCATTGCCATCCGCTTATGCGGGCAGCGCGGGACGCTTCGCGCTACAATGCTTTCAGCGCAATGTCTCATGAGCGATGGGAGAAAGCCCGATGCTTCTGGATGCCCCTGAGCGCTTCGCCGCGCTCGATCCGCAGGCCATGCTAAGCCACATTCACGCCCTGCCCGACCAGGTGGAACATGCCTGGGCGGCGGCCCATGATCTGCCGCTGCCGGAAGACTACCGCCACCCGCGCCTGATCGTCCTCAGCGGCATGGGCGGCAGCGCCATCGGCGGTGATTACCTGGCCGCGCTGGTAGCCCACGCCAGCCCGGTGCCGATCCTCGTCATCCGCGGCTACGACCTGCCGGCTTATGTCTCCGGCAGCGAGGTGCTGGTGATCGCCAGCAGCAACAGCGGCAACACGGAAGAAACACTGGCCGCCTACGCCGATGCCGGGCGACGTGGAGTCCGGCGGCTGGCCATCACCACCGGCGGGGAACTGGCCGCCCGCGCGGCGGCGGATGGCGTGCCGCTGTGGCAGTTCACCTACAGTAGCCAGCCGCGCGCTGCCCTGGGCTGGAGCTTCGGGCTGCTGGTTGGGCTGGCGGACCGGCTGGGGCTGGCCGCCGATCTGGCTAATGACGTGGCCGAGGCTGTCGCTCTGCTGCGCCAGGAACGGGGGGCCTTCGGCCCGGAGGTACCTGCCGAGCGCAACGGGCCAAAGCGTTACGCCGGGCAGTTCTGCGGGCGGATCGGCCTGATCATAGGCAGCGGGATCATGGCCCCAGTCGCCCGCCGCTGGAAGGGCCAGATCAACGAGAACGCCAAGAACTGGGCCGAATTCGACGAGTTGCCGGAGCAGAATCACAACGGCGTGGCTGGCACAGAACTGCCGGAGCGTGGCCTGGAGCAGATTTTCTGCATGTTGCTCCGCTCCAGCTACGATCATCCCCGCGTTGCCCTGCGCCATGACCTGACTTACCGCCTGTTCCTGCAACAGGGCATCAACACGGATACGTTTGTTGCTCGCGGGCAAAGCCGCCTGGCCCAGATGCTCAGCGCCACCCAGTTCGGCGACTACACGAGCTTCTACCTGGCCATGCTCAACGAGGTCGATCCGACGCCGGTGCCACAGATCGAGAATCTCAAAGCTGGTCTGGCGCGGGCGGGGTAGCGGGGCAGGCAGGGGTGCAACATGCTGCGCCCCGCGCCGCGACGAATCGCCGGCTTTTTCCGGAGGAGAGAAGCGTATGAAAGTCTTGTTCATCGGCGGCACAGGCAAGATCAGCACCGCGGTCAGCCGTCTGGCGGTGGAGCGCGGCATCGACCTCTACCACCTCAATCGCGGCCAGCGCGGCGTCAGCCTGCCCGGCGTGACCACGCTCACTGCTGACATTACCCGCCCGACGGAGGCCGCCCGTGCGCTGGAAGGCCACCGCTTCGACGCAGTGGTGGACTGGATCGCTTTCACCGAGGCGGATATCGAACGCGACCTGGGCCTGTTCCGCGGCAAAGTCGGGCAGTACGTGTTCATCAGTTCGGCCTCAGCCTACCAGAAGCCGCCCGCCAGCCCGATCATCACCGAGGCCACCCCGCTCTACAACCCGTTCTGGCAATACTCCCGTAACAAGATCGCCTGTGAGGAGCGCCTGATGCGCGCCTACCGGGAGGAGGGCTTCCCCATCACCATTGTGCGCCCCTCCCACACCTATGACTCCAACTTCCCGATCGCCATCGGCGGCTGGGATACCTACACCCTGCCCGACCGTCTGCTGCGCGGCGCGCCGATTATTGTCCACGGCGATGGCACGTCGCTGTGGGTGGTCACTCACTCGCGGGATTTCGCCAAAGCCTTTGTGCCGCTGCTGGGCCATCCGCAGGCCATCGGCCAGGCTTTCCACATCACCTCCGATCAGGTGCTGACCTGGAACCAGATTTACACCACCCTGGCGCAAGCGCTGGGGGTCGAGCCGAAGATCGTCCATATGCCGTCGGATTTCATCGCCCGGCTGGAGCCGGAAATCGGCGCGGGCCTGCTGGGGGATAAGGCCCATAGCGTGATCTTTGACAACAGCAGAATCAAGCGCCTGGTTCCGGAGTACACCGCCACGATCCCGTTTCATCTGGGGGTGCGGGAGACGCTGGCCTGGTTCCAGGCTGATCCTGCCCGCCTGCGCGTGGACGAGCGGGTTAATGCGCAGATGGATCGCCTGATCGCGGCTTATCAGGCTGCGACGGGCGTCGATCCTGCTTCCTGAGCAAGGTGGTACAGACGATGATGGTCGACTATTTCAGCAGCCTGCAGGGCCACCAGTTCATCAGCCTGACGACCTTCCGCCGCACAGGGGTGGCCGTTGCGACGCCGGTCTGGTTCGCCGAGGTTGGCGGCCGCCTGTACGTGACTACCGACCCTGACGCGGGCAAGGTTAAGCGCATCCGCCACACCGCGCGGGTGACGGTGGCCCCCTGTACCTTCAGCGGCCAGACACTCGGCCCGGCGCTGGAGGGATGGGCGCGCCTGCTGACGCCGGCGGAATACGGCGCGGCGGAAGCGGCGCTCAAGGCCAAGTACGGCCTGCAGTGGACGCTCTTAACCCTGCCCGATCGTCTGCGCAGGCGTGCCGCGCAACGCACCTTCCTGGAGATCACGCCGCCAGGGGAGGGCAGCGACTGAGATGAGAAAGGCCCTGCCATGCCTGAGGAAAGCCAGCTCGAATTCAGACCGGTGACCGCCGCCGAGTGGGACGACCTGCAAACGCTCTTCGCGGAACTGGGATCGCTGCAGGGCTGCTGGTGCATGTGGTGGCGGATCAGGCGGGCGGACTTCCAGCGCCAGTACAGGGAAGGTAATCGTCAGGCGCTCAAGGCTATCATTGACTCCGGCCAGGTACCGGGTATCCTGGCCTACCGCGATGGACGGCCGGTTGGCTGGTGCAGCGTGGCCCCGCGGGAGGCGTTCCCCGTGCTGGATCGTTCGCCCGTCCTCAAGCGGGTGGATGAGCAGCCAGTCTGGTCGATCGTGTGCTTTGTGGTGGCCAGGGCGTACCGCCGCCAGGGCCTGATGACCGCGCTCATCCGCGCCGCCGTCGCCTACGCGGCAAGCCAGGGCGCGCGGATCGTGGAGGCGTACCCCATTCTGCCGGAAGAAAGCTCTGATCCGCGCTCGCTGGTGTTCAGCGGCGTGTGTTCTGCCTTTGAGCGGGTCGGGTTTGTGGAGGTAGCGCGCCGATCGCGGCTTCGGTGTATCATGCGGTACGTAATCACTGATGGAGGCGCCTAAACATGCTGCTGGCAGCACGGGCCGGGAGGCAGGATGGATGGACGAGCGCGTACGCTGGCTGGACGAAGAGCGGACGCTGCTGGTGGTGGATCTGAGCCTGGAGCCAGGACGGACCGGCATCAGCATCGAGGAGCGGATCGCGCCGCTGCTGGAGGCAGCTCGGCTGGCCCAGACGGTCGAGCATCCGGTTGATTTGCTGGTCGACCTGCGCCGCGGTCGTGTCGCGGCGGGTGGCAACTGGCTGCGTAGCCTGCGCCAGCTCAACCAGGAGTTACCGCCGCAGACCGGCCTGGTGGTGGTGGTCGGAGCCTACCGACCTGTCTTACTCCGCCATACTCTGGCTGTCCTCAGTCGTATCCAGCGCCTTCATGCGCGGGGAGTGCACCTGGTGGACACGCTGGCGGAGGCGCGGGCTTTGCTCGGTGCAGAGCGCATCCCGGCGGCACTGGATGACGTGCCGGACGAGGGCGAGGCTGCCGCGAGCAGGTAGGGGATATAGATATAATGGGGGCGGGAGTGATCATGGATACAAAGCAGCAGATTAGTCAGCTTGAAGCCTTCGTCGTCGACAATTCAAGCCTTGATCGGCTGGAATCGCTGATTGCCGAGTTCAACATCTTTGAGGCAATAGGAGCAGTACGCCAGGAACTACGCCATTCAAATTTTCTGGCATTTTTGCTCAATCCCGCTGAAAAGCATGGCCTAGGTGACACCTTTCTCAAGCGCTTTCTGGTGTGTGTCCTATCGGCTGCTGATGAGCCGCCGGTTACGCCCATAGCTATCAATGTTGCCGACCTTTCCGATGCCGTCGTTGAGCGCGAGGTACAGAATATTGACATTCTTATTTACGACGCGGCCAGTGGGTTGGTATGCATCATCGAGAACAAGATCTTCAGTGGAGAGCACGACAACCAGCTTGGGCGTTACTTGCAAAGTGCCAAACAGCGTTTCCCAGATACCAAGGCGATCATCCCCGTGTATTTGACGCCGGATGGCATCCCACCGGCTGACGACGATAGTCCCTACATTCCACTCAGTTATGGACAGGTGTTGGAGATTGTGGAACACGTCCGTAACGCGCGAGAATCGCTGCTGGAAGCTGATGTCAACACCATAATGCGCCATTATGCGACCATGTTAAGGAGATATATCGTGAGCGAATCCGATATTGCGGAACTGTGCCGAAAGATTTACCGCACTCACAAAGCAGCCATTGACCTGATCATCGAGCACATGCCCAATTTACAGCAGGAATTATCTGAGTATCTTCGCAATCTCGTAGACAATACACCGTCACTCAGGTTAGAACGTCATTCAAAGGTCTATATTAATTTCATTCTAAGGGATTGGAAAGAGAGGGCCGAATTCAACACGGGTGTGGCTTGGCCCTCTAGCTCCGCGCTAATGACTGTCGAATTCCGTAACGACCGCAATAGTCTCAGCCTACACCTTTTGCTCGGCCCAGCGGAGTCGCAGCACCAGTATATTCGTGAGGCCATCTTCGCACATGCCGATAAAAATCGAGATGTGTTCAGAGGTTGCCGACGCAACTTAACTCAGAAGTGGTCAACGCTCTACAAAATGCAGTTTTTGCGACCGAATGATTATGAGGGCGCCTCGCTCGAAGATTTGGTGCAGATCATCGAGCCTAAGTGGGATCATTTTAGGTGCGAGATCTTGCCACAGCTTAACGAACACCTGATGCGGATCGAATTTGATTAGGGTTGACGGTGGATGACGGAGGACAAGTATCACTGGAAGAGGCATGCATGGTGTTTAGCATTTGAAGCGTGAGAACGGTTGGGGTTTTGACATAACAGGATGAAATTCGGGTGCAAACGGTCAAGTCCCCAATTGTACAGCGAGGATTCGAAACGCTGTGGGGTGACAAACACTGAACCACAAATGCAAAAAAAAGCCCCTCCTGCCCGGGGCTTTTTTGATCCCCGCCAACGAAAACCGCCTCGCCCCGGGCCATCGGTGGCGCCGGTAGAGGCGGTTTTCGGCCTGGCCGGCCTGTTTGCCGGGGGCAGCGTCCTGCCTAGATCAGGCTCTCCGTGCCCAGCGAACGCTGGACATGGCTGAGAAACTCGTTGCGGGTCTTCTCGTTGGTCTCAAAAGCGCCGAGCAGGTGGCTGGTGATCATGCGGGCGTTGTGCTTCTTGACGCCGCGCATCATGGCGCACATGTGCGCGCCTTCCACCACCACACCCACGCCTAGCGGGTTGAGCGTGTCCATCAGGAAGTTGGCGATCTGGGCGGTCATCCGTTCCTGCACCTGCAGACGGCGGGCGAAGAGATCGACAATGCGCGGAATCTTGGATAGCCCTACCACTTTGTCGCGCGGGATGTAGCCGACGTGCGCCCGCCCGACGAATGGCAGCATGTGATGCTCGCACAGCGAGTAGAATTCGATATCGGTGACCAGCACCATCTCCTGGTACTCGACATCAAACAGGGCGTCATTGATCACCTTCTCCGGGTCGGTGTAATAACCAGCTAGCAGCTCCTCGTACATGCGGGCCACGCGCTTGGGCGTATTGAGCAGGCCATCGCGATCTGGATTCTCGCCTACCGCTTTGAGGAGCATGCGCACTGATTCCTCGACCGTCGTACAATCCAGGCTCAGGTTGAGGTCAATGTCGTATTCTTCCAGGAACTGAGTCTTGTTGCCGTTAAATACCTGAATGTCGCTCATGATGAATGTTCTCCCTCCTGTTTCGGCGGTGAGCAGATCGTAACATCCAACGCCGATCTGCACATCCGTCATAGATTCATCGGTCAATATATGTACAAATCCTGTACACTTCGTATCCTTACGATAGCATAGACAGGGTGAATTAGGAAGCCCCCGCCCGGTTTTATTATCGAATTCTCATGCGCTTTGCTGCACATGGGAATGCCGGGCGTCCTGCTGTATGATCGAAACTACTGAGCGGAGGAGAAACGGCATGAAAGACCTCATCCACATCCAGAACCTGCGCCTGCGCTGCTACATCGGCTTTGCCGAGCACGAGCTGCGCGAGATGCAGGATGTCGTGATCAGCATGTGGCTGTCCACCGATCTGCGCCCGGCGGGGGCCAGCGACAATCCCGCCGACCTGCTCAACTACCGCACGGTCAACAAGGCCGTGATCCGGGCGGTGGATGGCGCACGCTTCAACACCGTCGAGGCGTTGGCGACGGCCATCGCGCGCGTTGCCATTACAGAGTGCGGTGTTGAGAAGATCAGGGTGGCCGTGTACAAGCCGGGCGCGCTGCGCTTCACTGATAGCGTGGGGGTGATCATCACCCGGCGGCGCCGCGACTTCCTGCCGAAAAAAGCCCACCGGAAGGCCGCCAAACCCGCGCCGGAAGCACCACCGGAGCGTGTGGATGAAGGCTGAGCTGCCCCGGATGCACCGCGTCTACCTGTCGCTTGGCTCTAACATCAACCCGGCGGCCAACCTGCGGGCGTGCCTGGATCTGCTACGGGCCAGGACGCGGCTGATCGCTGTCTCACCTGTCTATGAGACGGCCCCGGTCGGCTTCACCGAGCAGGCGAACTTCCTCAACACGGCGGTGCTGGTGGAAACCGACCTGACGCCGGAGGCCTTCCGCGCGGCGGTGATCGTGCCGATTGAGCAGGCGCTGGGGCGCGTGCGCGATCCGGCCAACAAGAACGCCCCGCGCACAATCGATCTGGACATCAGCCTGTGGGATGACGCCGTCTTTGACTTCGGAGAGAAACCCTGGCACGTGCCGGATCGGGATATCGTCCGCTTCAGCCATGTAGCCCGTCCGCTGGCCGACCTCGCCCCAGATTATGTGCATCCCGAAGATGGGCGCACGCTGGCCCAGATCGCAGCCAGCCTGCCCGCAGAGGGACTGATCTTGAAGTGGAGACCGGGGAACGACGGGTGGGGAATTCCGGGTGAGGCCTCCGGAAGGTGAGGGAAAAAGGCGGGCAACCTCCGCGCCAAGCGGCGAGCGCGGCAGGACTGCGCCGATCATGCCGGTGATTCTCCTCCTGACCCGGCAGGATGCTCCAGCACGCCGACGACCTGGAACCAGGGCGGCTCCGGGCCGGGGTTGTGGTGGAGCGTCATACCCAGGCGGCGCATCACCGCCTGGGAAGCGCTGTTGTCATATTCGGTGGTGGCGACCAGCCGCCGGACGTTCAGCCCGGCGAAGGCAAACTCGACCAGAGCGCGGGCTGCTTCGGTGGCGTAACCCCGCCGTTGATGCGCCGTCCGGATCGCCCAGAACAACCCGAACTCCGGCGTGATCAGGTGCGGCCCCGCTTCGCCGCGCAGCGCTCCCCACGGCACGCAGGCAGGGACCAGCCCGACTGAGCCGATCGCGACATCATCCCCGCGCAGGGCGACGGCATAATCGCCATAAGGCGGCTGGTACAGACGGGCCAGTTCGCGGTAGCCAGCGAGTGTCCAGTCCAGCCAGCGGCGGGTGTCTTCCAGCGTGTCATCGCTGCCGAAGGCTTCCGCCATCAGGGCATGGCGGGCTTCCAGATCTGCAGGCCGGTACTGGCGGATGACCAGCCGGGCAGTGTACAGAGGGGGGATGCTCACGTGACCTCCGGCGCTCTGAGGGTATCGTCCGGATCGTTGACCCTGCGCCCGGCCAGGGCGGATGAGGCGGCGCTATTCCCCGCCGATCAGCGTCCCGACCGGTTCGCCGCGCACCGCCGCTTCCAGCGCCCCCGGCGCCCAGAAGTTCAGGACGATGATCGGCATCCGGTTTTCCATGCATAGTGTGAAGGCGGTCAGATCCATGATCGATAGCTTGCGGGCCAGCGCTTCCTCGTAAGTCAGGCGCTCGAAGCGCGTGGCGGTCGGGTCCTTCTTGGGATCGGCGGTGTAGACGCCATCCACTTTGGTGGCCTTGATCACCAGATCGGCCTTGATCTCTGCCGCCCGCAGGGCCGCCGCTGTGTCGGTAGTGAAATAGGGGCTGCCCGTACCGCCAGTCAGGATGACCACGCGTCCTTTTTCCAGGTGGCGGATGGCCCGCAAGCGGATGTACGGCTCGGCCACGCGGTGCATCTCGATGGCGGTCTGCACGCGGGTGACCACGCCCAGCCGTTCCAGCGCGTCCTGAAGGGCCAGGCCGTTCATCACGGTAGCGATCATGCCCATGTGGTCGGCGGTGGATTGATCCATGCCGCGAGCCACGCCCGCCGCGCCGCGCCACAGGTTGCCCGCGCCAATGACGACGGCCACCTGTGCCCCGAGGTCGTACACCGCCTTGATCCGCTCGGCGATGAAAGCCGCCTGATCCGGATCGATGCCCAGTTCGCCATTGCGCGGGGCGAGCGCTTCGCCGCTCAGCTTGATCAGGACACGGTGGTACTTAGATGTCTTGTTCTCAGCCGACATACCTTTCCTCGCTTCCGGTTATTGTGGTTGATGCGGTACTCAAGTGCGGCGTAATGGTGCGGCGCAAAAAACGGGGGATCAGGTTAGCCCCAATCCCCCGTTCGGTCCTCATCGTAGCAGCCTCTAGGCCTCTTCGCCTTCCGCCTGATCTTCGCCCAGGGCGAAGCGGGCAAAGCGGGTGACCTGGATGTTCTCGCCCAGGTCGGCGATGGCTTCCTGAATCAGGTCGGCAACCGTCTTGCTATCGTCCAGGAGGAATTCCTGTTCCAGCAGGACGAGGTCCTGGTAGAACTTGGTCATGCGGCCCTCGATGATCTTGTCAACCACATTGGCCGGCTTGCCTTCCTCCAGGGCGCGCGCCCGCTGGCCGGCTTTTTCCTCTTCGATCAGGGCGGCGGGCACGTCCTCGCGCCGGATGTACCGGGGTGCCAGGTTAGCGATGTGCAGGGCCAGGTTGTGAGCCAGTTCCTGGAACCGCGGCGTCTTGGCCACGAAGTCCGTTTCGCAGTTCAGTTGCACCATCACGCCAACGCGACGGTTGTGGTGCAGGTAGGTTTCGATCAGGCCCTCATTAGTGGCACGGCCAGCCTTCTTGGCGGCCTTGGCCAGACCCTTTTCCCGCAGGAACTGGGCAGCACGCTCCATATCGCCGCCAAATTCCGTCAGGGCTTTCTTGCAATCCAGCGGTCCCGCGCCAGTCAGTTCGCGTAGTTCCTTGACCATGCTGGCAGTGATTTCCATAGGGTATGATCCTCTGCTTCCCCGCTGCAGCGCCATTCAGGCCACCGCAGGTGATTGAACACAATGCATAGCGCCTGGAAGCCATCCGTAACAGTGGTGGCGTTCAGGGCCGGGAAGTTGCCCCCTGTTGGCCCCCGCCGACTTACGGACAGCTGATCCTAGCGTTCATCCTCGTCTTCGAAAAGGTTCTCAATGCCGCGGAGATTAGCCAGGGTAGAAGCACCCAGGTAATCTTCCTCATCTTCATAATCTTCGTCACGCACCCGGTAATCCTGGGTTGGCACGGCGGCTTCGTCTTCCTCGTACACCTTGCGCATATCCAGGCCTTCCAGGACAGCGTCGGCGATTGTCTTGGTGATCAGGCGGATGGCGCGGATGGCATCATCGTTACCGGCGATGATGTAGTCCACCACATCTGGATCGCAGTTGGTATCGACCACAGCGATGACCGGGATGTTGAGCGTGTTGGCTTCTTTGATTGCGGTCGCTTCCCGGTTGACATCGATCACGAAGAGCAGGTCGGGCAGGGTCTTCATCTCGCGGATACCGCCCAGGCGTTCCTGCAGGTTGGCCACCTCGCGGCTGAGCAGGAGCGCTTCCTTCTTGGTCAGGCGGTCCCACGCGCCGGAGTCACGCTCGGCTTCCAGGCGCTTGAGGGCGTCGATGCGCTCATGGATGGTACGCCAGTTGGTGAGCGTGCCACCCAGCCAGCGCTGGTTGACATAGGGCATCTGGCAGCGGGTCGCTTCCTGGGCAATTGTTTCCTGCGCCTGGCGCTTGGTCCCGACGAAAAGGACGGTGCCGCCACGGGCGACGGTATCGCGCACCACCTCGTAGGCTTTGTCAATCTGCGGGACGGTCTGCTGCAGGTCGATGATGTGGATGCCGTTACGCTCGGTGAAGATGTACGGCTTCATCTTGGGGTTCCAGCGCCGGGCGCGATGCCCGAAGTGGACGCCCGTTTCCAGCAGGTTTCTCATCGAAACAACAGGCATGGGTGAGTCCTCCAGCTACACTTGTGTTTAGGCGTTCACGCCCGTCACCCCGCGCGGAAAACCCGCGTCTTACGCGGGCAACACAGACGCAGTCGGGGCGTGTGAGATTAGGGCTGCATCAGCGCAGCCCGGAGGGGTATTCTAGCCGATCGCTGGGGTGGATTCAAGGGCAAATCCAGCCTTGCCGGGAGGCCGGCGACCCGGCATAGCGGCGCCGGGGTGACGTTTTTCGCTGGCTGCAGAGCAGTGGTTTTACTCTTCCGCCGCGTCGGGCGGTTTGCTGGCAATGAAATCCTCCAGCTTGAGCGTCTTGTACAGCCGCAGGCGGACATCCTGTGGCAAGTCGGGCGCAGGCGCGGTGTGGTACAGCTCAACTGTCCTGGTCAGTGTATTGACCACGATCCGGCAATCCTCGCATTCGGCCATGTGCGCCTCAATCGCCTGGCACAGGGCGTCGTCCAGCTCGCCGTCCACGTAGTCCGACAGGCTGGAAAGCAGGCGGCGGCACTCGCTCCGGTCGTGGTCATGATGGGCACGCTCGGTCATTCCCTGATTTCTGCTTTCTCTCACGCCGCAGCAGTGCGGCGCTGATTTACTCTGTTAGGTGCAACAGGGCGCATTTGGTTGCAGACTGCTCATTGTTCACTTTCGCGCCGATAGATCACCCCTGTGAAGTCAACCGCTGCTGGCTGGAGCGCCGCCGCGGCGTCCGGATCATCGTTCAGGTGCGCCAGCAGGAAGGCAGTAGTCAGGTGGTTGATCAGGTCATGGGCGCGGGTCATGTCCCACACGGCATCGGAGCAGCGGCTGTACTGCCCCAGCCGGATGGCAGCCTCGCTGCAGGCATCCACGAACAGGTAGTGGGAGGCGTTCTCAAATACGGCCAGGGTCCGCTCGCCGCTGGCAATGTCGTGGTAGATGGCGTAAGCATCCCGCTGCGGGTAGGTTGTGGTATCCGCTGAGCCAACCAGCACGAACGCCGGGACCTCCAGCGCGGCCAGACCTGCCGGGCCGAAGATCGGCGCATTATAGGGTGCCATCAGCACCACCGCGTCGATGCGCGGGTCGGTAGTGGACGGCCACAGGCCGTCAGGCGGCGCATCGAAACCGCGCAGCGCGGCGATCTGTGCTTCTGCTTCCTGGACGAAGCAGACTTCCCGCCGCAACTGGAGACGGTCGCGCTCCGGCGCGGGAAGATCGGCGGCCAGCGGCGTGATTTGTGGATCGCGGCACCAGGCATCCAGGGCGGCGAAGTCCAGCCGTGCACCCCCGGCGGCCAGGGCCGTATAGCCGCCGAAAGAGTGCCCGGCGACGGCAATGCGCTCCATATCCACCAGCCCGGCCAGTGGCCCATCGGCGGCGCTGACCTCGTCCAGGTAGGCGATCTGGCGCAGGATGTCCAGGGGGCGGGTGGCAAAGTTGCGGATCATCCCGGTGAGGGTATCCGCCGGGGTGCGCAGAGCATCCAGCAGGGTGTTGCCGGGGTGATCGGCGGCCAGCACGACGAAGCCGTATGAGGCCAGGTGCTCGGTCAGGTACAGGCTCTGGTAGCGCAGCCCACCACTGCCGTGGGAGAAGATCACCAGCGGGTAGGGGCCATGTTCGGTATCCGGCGGGGCATCCCGCAGGGCGCGGCCTGGCAGAAAGAACAGCCCAACCTGATAGCGGGTTGCTTCCTCCGCTTCCTCCGGGTTGAGGGCAGGATACCAGATCGTCGCCTCCAGCGGCCCGATTTCCACACCCGCTGTCTCACCTGCCGGGATCGTGATCTCCTGCGTGCCGACCGGATATGGCCCGCGCCGGGCATAGGGCGGGGCGTCCGGTCGCTGGGCCTGAACAGCCAGTGGCGCAAGGAAGATCGCCAGGATCGCCAGGGATAACCACCGTGTACGCATGGAAGTGCATCCTTTCCGCACCAGACAGGAGACTTGCCAGCCGGCGTCAGGTGGTGGGGGTGATGGGTTCGCCGGTTTCATTGGAGATCGCGCTGCGGGCAAAGTAGGTGGCGAGCCGCTCGCGCAGGGCCAGCCTGGCCCGCATCAGCCGTGTCTTGACCGCCGGGACGCTCAGGCCAAGCGTATCGGCGGTCTCGCGGGTGCTCAGACCCTCGATGTCGCGCAGCACAAATACGACGCGCAGGCTTTCCGGCAGGGCGTCGATGGCGGCGCGCATCTCCGCGCGGGCCTCATCGCTGAGCAGATCGCGTTCCGGCAGGCAGCAGAAGTCAAAGAACTGGCGCGGAATCTGATCGCCTTCGTCGGTCTCCAGGGGAGAATCCAGGGAGAAGGTAGCCGGTTCCTTTTTGCGCAGCTGCATCAGGGCGGTGTTGTTGGCGATACGGTACAGCCATGTGCCCAGCTGGGAGCGGCCCTCAAAGCGGTCGATGGCGCGGAAGGCGCTGAGGAAAGTTTCCTGCAGCACGTCTTCCGCAGCGGCTTCGTCGCCCATCAAGCGCAGGGCCAGGTTATAGATCCGCCCGGCGTAACGCTCGACCATCTCCGCGTAAGCCGCCTGCTCGCCTGCCTGCAGCCGCCGGATCAGGTCCTGCTCGTCATTGGTGATCGCGGTCGCACTCATACTTTAGACCATACCACGTTCAGGCCGGGCGGGAAAGGTTACGGCAAGGATTCTAGGCAGTTTCTTATGCAACGCTGCGCCGGGCGGAGCATCTAAACCAATCAGATTGGGTCATCACGCGGGGCAACGGCGGCCCCGGCCCGCCCGCCGCAACGCCTCAAGTGCGCAACTGGATTCCTGCCGGGGGGACGCTCAACCATGACCACACGATCCGCACGCCGCCATCCCAGACGTACGCTGCTGACCACCCTGGCTTCCCCGCCTGCCCTGCTGGCGATCGGCCTGCTGCTCATTGTAGTCGGGGTGATCGCTGCCGCCAGCCCATCGACGGGAAGCGCGACGGAACCGGTTACGCGGGACGGCTTGCAGGCGGCAGCGCCCGATTTCGCCCTGCCAGCACCGGACGGCAGCGCCACGCTGCGGCTGAGCGATTACCGCGGTCGCTACGTGCTGGTCAACTTCTGGGCGACCTGGTGCCCGCCCTGCCGGGCGGAACTGCCCGATCTGGCGGCCTATTATGCCGACCATGCCGGGGAGGGATTCGTGCTGATCGGCGTCAACGAACAGGAGTCACCGGCGACAGTCAGCCAGTATTTGGCGGCGCAGCGGCTGAACTTCCCGGTGGCGCTGGACACAGAAGGCGCCGTCATGGCAGACTATGGCGTAACCGGCCTGCCTTCCTCCTTTCTGATCAATCCAGCCGGGCAGATCGTTCAGATGTGGACGGGCATGATCTCCCGCGCTACGCTGGAGCGCGCCGTCACGCCGCACCTGGGCGGGCAGAGCTGAACGCACTCCGAGGCGGTATGATGGCAGGCGCACAGGCGCCATTATGATCTGCATTTTGCGGGTAAGAGCTATTCCGGAGGGCTGGCCGCGCGGCGCCCTCCGGCAAGGAGATGGAGAGAATCATGGCGAACAAAGTGGCGAAGGTCGTCTGGAAAGGCGATATGACATTTGAGGGCCTGGGCAGTACCTGGCCCGGTGGGATCATCCCCCTCGACGCTGAAGAGGCAGTCGGCGGGCATGACCGCGGTTTCCGCCCGCTGGAGCTGTTGCTGGTCGCCCTGGCCGGTTGCACGGCGATGGACGTGATCAGCATCCTGCGTAAGAAACAGCAGGCCGTTACCGCTTTTGAGGTAGAGGTGGAAGGTATTCAGGTGGAAGAACACCCGCGCTACTTCGGCACGATCAATGTGGTCTACCGCGTGACCGGCTACAATGTAGATGAAAAGGCGGTTGCCCGCGCTATTGAGCTTTCTGAGACGAAATACTGCGGCGCTTCGGCTATGCTGCGGGAGAAAGCGCGGATCACCAGCCGCTATGAAATCCTGGAGGCTGAGCAAGTCTAGAAGGTGGTTGTTCTTGTAGCGCCCACGCTCTGGCGGATCGCCCCGCCGGAGCGTGTTTCTTTCGCCCACGTGGGGGCCTGGGGCAAAGACAATCGGGCTGATTCAGAAGCCCCTGACATGGTACAATACTCCTTCAGCCCGGCACGGGAGGAGTCATTGCCGCCATGTCACCCAAGCGCCACTACCGCCCCGACCTCGATCTGGACGCTTACCGCGAGCCGCTGCTTGCCATCCTGCGCGAGTTAATCGCCGCTCCGCAGATCACGCCGCAGACGATCAGCCGCGTCCTGCACCGCTATCCCCGCGATGGCCGCGACCTGTTCCGCCGGGAAGACATCGTCCGCGCCTATCGCGCCTTCGCCGGGACAGATGGCCTGCCGCCCTTCGATCCCGCCGTGCTGGAGCGCATCCGGCTCAAGCCGGTGCGCACCCATTCCGGCGTGACGCCGGTGACCGTCCTGACCAAGCCGTTCCCCTGCCCCGGAGAGTGCATCTTCTGCCCGAACGACGTGCGGATGCCCAAGAGCTACGTCACCGGGGAACCGGGTGCGCTGCGGGCTGCGCAGAACAGCTTTGACCCCTACCTGCAGACGATCAGCCGTCTGCGGGCCTATACCAGCATCGGCCATCCCACCGCCAAGATCGAGCTGATCATCCTGGGCGGGACGTGGTCGTTCTACCCGGAGAACTACCAGATCTGGTTCGTCAAGCGTATTTTCGACGCGCTCAACGACTTCAGCCGCGGCCCGGAATACGCTGATCGCGAGTTTGACGCGGTGGAAGCCGCCCTGCGTGCCGCGTCGCAGCTTCACCCGGCCAACCAGGCCGTCGGCGTTAGCGTGGACGGGCGGGAACTCTCCCGCACCTACAACCAGATCGTGCAGGATATTTACCGCGCGGAACTGGCCCGTTCCCGTTCGGCGGCAGCGGCCATCGTCAGCGGCGCAAGGGAGCGCACGGTCCTGGATGAATACGCTACCTGGGATGAGTTGGCCGCTGTCCAGCGCCGTAATGAGACCGCCGCCTGCCGCTGTGTGGGGCTGGTGGTGGAAACGCGGCCCGATTACCTCACCGTCGAGGAAGCCCTGCGCATTCGGCGACTGGGCGGCACCAAGGTACAGATCGGCATCCAGAGCCTGAATGACGAGGTGTTGCGCCTCAACCGGCGCGGGCACGATGTAGCGGCTACCCGGCGAGCGATCACACTGCTGCGCCAGGCCGGGTTCAAGATTCACGGTCACTGGATGCCTAACCTCTATGGCTCCGATCCGGAGGCGGACAAAGCCGATTACACCCGCCTGTTTGACGACCCGGCCATCCGCCCGGACGAACTGAAGATCTACCCGTGTTCGCTGCTGGAGAGCGCGGAATTGATGCGCTATTACGAGGCGGGGGAATGGCAGCCTTACACCCACGAGGAACTGCTGGATGTGCTGACGGCCTGCTTCCGCCGCACGCCGGAGTACTGCCGCCTGACCCGTGTCGTCCGCGATATCCCCTCGACCGAGATCGTTGTCGGCAACCGGCTGACCAACTTCCGCCAGCTGGTGGAACAGGCGCTGGCCGCCAGCGGCGAACGCAGCCCGGACATTCGCGGGCGGGAGATCCGGGGGCGGCAGGTTGCGCCGGAGGAATTGCATCTGGATGAGCTGTGGTATGCCGCCGGGGGCAGCCAGGAGGTCTTCCTGCAGTACATCACCGCCGGGCGGGACATCGCCGCCTTTCTACGCCTGAGCCTGCCGGAGCAGCCGCCGCTCACCGCCGAATTGCGCGACGCGGCCATGATCCGCGAGGTGCACGTTTACGGCCAGTCAGTGGCAATCGGGCAGAATGCGCCGGGCAAAGCTCAGCACATTGGCCTGGGCACGGCGCTGATCGAGCGAGCTGCGGCGATCGCGCGGGCGCGGGGCTACCGCCGCCTGGCCGTGATCTCGGCAGTGGGCACGCGGGAATACTACCGCGCGCGCGGCTTTGTGGATGGCGATCTCTATCAGGTGCGGGCGCTAGTGGAGCCGGGCGAATTCGTGCCGTGATCGGGCGGCGCAGCCTCTACTTCAGCTGCCACACCTGCGCGCCGTCGAAATCTGCTGCCAGCGTCAGGTAAGGCGCCTCCGCAACCGTCGAACGCGTCTGTAGTTCCCAGGCGAACGGCTGCCGCCAGCGCCACATCCGCTCAAACGCTGCCGGGTTCCCCACCACCTGCGGCACCAGCACATAGGTCACGCCGGCCTCGCGCAGCTGCGCCGCCCAGGCCGGATCCGCCGGGTCTTGCCAGAAACCGTATAGCGCCGCCTGCTCGGCCTCCGCCTGCTCGCTCTGGCGGAAGAACGGCTGCATCCGGAAGTAGATTGTGTCCCGCTCGCTGATGATCGGCGCCCAGTCGCCTTCCTGCGGGCCGGGGAAGTTCAGGATGCGTGTCTCCGGCGGGGTGTTCTCCCGTAGCCAGGTCATTGCCTGCACATCGGCGTGGGAGGCGAACGCGCCAAAGAAGCCGATCCTGCCCTTGCTGAAGTCGCGCAGCGGCTCGGCAAAGGCGATCCCCAGCGCGATGCCCGCCGCTGTCAGGGCCAGCGCCGGCCAGGCCAGCCGGCCCAGGGCGCGCCGCACACGCCCCCAGCCGATCCGCCGCAGCAGCCACAGGACAGCCGACGCGCTCAGGTAAGCATAGGGGATGATCGGCCCGTGCCAGGCGATGCTGAACGGGTAATCGTACCTGAGCAGCGGGTCCAGCAGGCCAAATGTAACGCGCTCCAGCAGCCCGACCGTGCTGAAGTCGATGACTAACAGCAGCCAGCCGAGCATCAACAGGTCCAGCGGGGCACGCCGCCGGGCCGCGATGACCGCCCCGCCCAGCGCCAGCGGGAGGATCAGCCCGCCGTGCATGAAGACCAGCACGCGCCAGTGGCCGGGGTCGATTTCAAACGGGGAGGCGATGCCGCTGCCCAGCAACGGCGCGATCCGTGCCAGCCAGGGCAGAATACCGATCAGGGCCAGCAGAGGGATTCCCGCCGCCATGACCAGCCAGCGGTGTAACGCTGGTCGGGGCCGGGCCAGCCAGATCGTGCCCAGCCAGGGGACATAACCCAGCATCAGGATGATCGTCGTGTCGGGGTGGGTCAGCGGCACGGCGGCCAGTGTCGCCGCCGCCGCCAGCGCGTCCGCCCACCGCCCGCCGCGTAAATAGCGTGTTACGAATAGCAGAAAGGCCAGGGCGAAGACCAGGGCCATGATCGTGGTGTAGTGCGAATCCATGTAGGCGGTCAGCAGACCTGTCCCCAGCAGGCCCATCAGCGCCATCATCCCGCCTGTGTGCCGTGCCGGGCGCTCCTGCGCGGCAGCGTCCGGGTCCAGCACATCCTCGATCTCGTTGCCAAAGTCCCACAGCAGCCAGATCAGTAGCAGGGCCAGCACCGCCGCCGCCGCGAACTGGATCGTGTGCAGGCCGATGCCCAGCCGCTGGCTGAGGTATGCCGCTAACGCTGGGAAGCCGGGCGAGTACAGGTATTCGATCTCCGGGTGGAAGGGGGCCAGCGTGGTCAGCGAACCGCTTTCGCGCAGCATCAGCGCCAGGTAGCCAAACCCCTGCGCATCGGTATCCAGTGGGACGGGCAACACCAGCAGCGGCGCGGCGAAGAGCGCCAGCGCCAGGGCGAAGAAAGCCAGTTCCCGCGCGCCCGGCCAGCCCAGATCAGCATCCCGCAGCCCGGCGGCCTCCCCGCGGGAAGTCCCCCGCGCCAGCGTACCGGCCAGAAAAATCCCGATCAGCAGGGCGAACCACAGGTAGTCGATCGTCAGGGTATCCCAGCCAAAGAGTGCTGCCAGGAACAGTGCCCCCGCGATCACCACAGCCAGGGCCAGCGCCGCCGCCAGGCCGACGCGGGGAGCCGTTCGCTGGCGGATCGGCGCGGCGGATGGCGGGAGCGCCGGGGCCAGCATCGCCCCCGCGCCCAGCGCCACCGCCCCGAAGATGAAGATGGTGATCAATCCGTGGAATGCCATGGGCGGGGATTGTAGCCGCGGCTCCGGCTGGCGGCAAGTTGGGCTGGGATCAAGACGGACGAGTCCTGGCGACAGCGAGCAGAGGGATTGGCAGCCGCGCCGCCAGCGACAGCAGGAGACAGCCAGGAGGGATGGGCCGGGTGCGATCCGCTTCGTTGCCAGGGTTGACCTGACCAGCTAACCGCTGAAAGCTGCCGGCTGTGCTATACTGGCCGGGATAGTGTCGGTTTTCCGATGTGCCCTGCCGCACATCCAAGCAGGAGCGTGGTATGTCCCTGATGTCGCTTTTCCGCCCCCTCACCCCACGGGAGATGATCCGCTGGACGGTACGCCTGTACTTCCAGTATTTCCCGCAGTGGCTGGTGCTGGGTCTGCTGGCGGTAGCGCCGCTGGTGCTGATCAATCTGGCGCTGGCAGCCATCCTGCCCCAGCCGTCATTTGATCCGGCGGCGCTGGAACAGATCATGGGATCGCTGGAAAGCGGGCAGATGCCCGGCAATCCGGCGCTGCTGCAATCGGCCATGGACAACCTGCTGCAGAACAGCTTGCTGATGTTGCAGCAGGTGGTGGTGCAGCTGTTCATCCAGATCGTGGTGCTGGGGGTGATCGGCGGCGGCATCGGCGCGTTGATGGCTTCGGCGGCCTACCAGGGCGGGGCAGTATCACTGGCCGCTGCGCTGGGGAGGATTGGCCCACGGTTGCGCGCTCTGGGCGCGGGCCATCTGCTGGCCGGGCTGGTGCTGATCGCGCTGCTGGTGGGCAGTATCCTGGGCGCGATGTTCTGTGTAGGCGTGCTGGGGCTGGGATTGACCATCTACACGTATCTGGCCTGGGTGCCGCTGCTGGCGCCAGCCCTGGCGCTGGAGGAGGGGTCACTGAGCAGGCGGCTGCGCCGCGCCTGGAGCTTTGGCAAACAGCGCATCTGGCTGATCTTCGCCATGACTCTGGCCCTGTACGCCCTGCGCTTCCTGTTGAGCGTGCCGCTGGACTTCCTGGCGATCCTGCTGGCCCCGGAGTCGCTGGTTCTGGCCCAGATCATGACGATGGTTGTTGAGATGCTGGTGTTGCCGCTGGGGGTGATCTATTTCACCATCCTGTACCACGACCTGCGCGGGCGGCAGGAGCAGATCGCACTGGAACTGGCCGGGGAGGAGCGCCCCGGCGCAGAGCCGATCCTCTCCGCCGCCGACCTGCCCGGCGTCTTTGGCGTGTCGATGACGGCGCTGGCGCTGCTGTTCGCCCTGTACATGTTCCTGATGCTGCGTGCCGTGCCGATGGTTGCCCCGTGAGGATGCGATGGGCCAGCAGAGGAACATAGGGCGGCATTGGGCTTCATGGTGATTCTGCTGCTGTTCGCGGCAGGGTTGCGTTTTGCCGGGTTAAGCTGTATAAGCTAAGCTTTAGCCAGCCGGAACCTACCTACTTCGTATGCCCCCCACGGCAGATGGTTCACCCACAGATTCACATCCACCTGGATGAATACTTGGGTCTATGTACGTCTTTGACCTGACAAAACTTGTGTTTTTGTGTCCAACTTTGTAGGGGCAGTGCGCAACCCGTTGTGTGAGGTAAGGGATATTCATGTTGGGTGAATATCGGGACGCTATTCTCACCAGACTATCCCCCGGCAGATATTTGATTATAGGTCTGGCCTTACAAGCGCTGGTGCTCCCATTGCTGTGGGAACAGCAGAGCGACAGCCCTGCAGTTCTAGGGCGTTATAGTGTACGTTACGGACTTGTTCTACTAGCCAGTTTGATAATTACATTGGGCTGGATAGCACTGGTAATCGCACAGAAGCGTGTGATTACCTTTTTGAACGGGTTGTCTCTTGGTGTTGTAGTCACGAGCATTGCTATTAGTGGAATCGTATTATTCATCTTGTGGCATACGTCAATTGCGGAACAATTTCTGGTGTATCTTTCGTACAATTGGTGGGCATTCACGGCAGTTTTAACTTTCACCCGGCCTGATCGGGTGATCCGTTTTGACCGCTGGATGTGGCTACTTTTGATAGTTGGATTGCTGTTATTATTACCGTTGGCGATCACTGGTGCAACAAAACTCAAGTTTTCACCGGATGAAGGTCATTGGGCTGATATGGCAACCACATATTGGCTTCAGGGAGGGGTCTATGCTCGTACCTGGTATATGACACCATACAAGATTGCGCCCGGTCTAGGATGGAGCGTTCCAGCCTACGGCTGGCTCCTCGAGCGCTTAGGCTACAGGCTGTATATTGGGCGGCTATGGAATTTCAGTATGTACGTGATTGCCTTCGCTGGCGTATGGCTTGTCAGCAATCACCTTTACGGACGTCATGCAGCCGCAATCAGTACGACAGTCGCGATTCTTGGACGGATTATTCCTGCTTATGACTACAGACCTGATCATCAACTGACCGCAGCCGGAATCATCCTTGTTTTCATCGCGCTCAAAGCGCGAGATACAGAAAAACGGCATGTTGGGCTGGTCTTGCATCTATTATGCGGATTACTGGCGACACTCTCCATGCAGTTGCATGCAGCGGGCATTGTCTTTGCAGTAGGGCTGAGTCTGTTCTACCTGCTGGAAGTCATCGCAATCTGGCGTCGCGCACGCCAGACTCATACCTGGACTCGGGAATCGCCGTTGCCTATCTTTGTTTTTGCCGCTGGTGCGCTAGGGGGCACGACCATCTATCTTGTTTTTAACATCTGGTCGATTGGCGGACTAGAGGTGTACCTAAGCAATCTGGTCAGTAGTCGCTGGAACTGGGACAGGCCAATCATCAGGCAGTTTCTGGAATGGCCCTTTCTGGAGCGTCCGATGGTGTGGGGGGGATTACTCTACCTGTTGTGGCGCAGGCGAGCCTCTGATTGCCGTTACCTGACTATACTGGCATGTATTTTTGCTGGGGCATTTCTGCTAGATACCCAAGGTTATCCGAGTATCTACGCTGTATTGCTCATGGTTCCGGCAGGCACATTGATCCTCGATGGGTTTAGCAGCCCAGGTATCTCGCGTGGCAAAAATCTGCGTGCTGCACTGGCTGGTACAGTGTTGGTAGTGGCACTGCTCGCGCAGAGTTCCGGGACGTTTATCGAATGGGATAATGTTATCCGCTGGATAGCTAGCGGTGAACGAGAACCATACTTCTATGAAGAACTTGCCGAACCGCTCGAACCTTATCTCGGCCAAGACGATATCATTCTTGGGCCGGTGAGTATGGTATGGGCATTTCCACATCATCAGTTGGTAACCTCTGGAGCGGAGCATGCTGCACAACAGCGTTTTCAGGTCAGTACTCCTGAAGCAGTCTGGGAAGTCATTCAGCCCAGTGTGGTCGTTTATGTGCTAAACGAGATGGAGATAACCCCTGCTATCCAACAGTACATGGACTCCCATGCATTTGAGCTTTGCCACATACTGAATGTAATGGGGCGAACTATTGAGATTTACCGTCAGGACTGCCAGGATGTTGCCAACAACTAGGCTGTATTCTAAACTTTCTCTCCGAACAGGGAGTATAGATCAGTAGAAGGAGAGGAGAGACCATGAACGCAGAAGACAAACTGGCACGTCACCGGTTGAGTGTGCTGGAGCTGGCCGAGCAGTTGGGCAACGTACGTGAAGCCTGTCGCCAGCGTGGCATGTCCCATCCAGACGGTCGAACGTTTCAGTCAAGCTGTCCGCCTAGAAGGTTAACTGTACACCTTACAACTCAGATTCCATCAGTTGTTTTCTGATTTGAGAGGCTTGTGCCAATCGGTTGTTCATAAAAGTCTTGTCTGTTTTTTCATCCATCCACGGTATATCAATAATGGTAGTGAGTCTGGTTTGGTTCTCATTAATCGCTTCAAATGTTGTCCTACCATACATGATAGCAGGACCATCATGGATTTCCATTGCGAGCATGCGGTTGGGTTCGAATTCAACGACCTTCATAGTTCCTTCAACAGGAGTTCCACTGCGTTTGTTACGCCTGTGGATGATCGTTCCAATGCCAATGGGAATGTCAGAATCCAGCCAGAGTTCGATATCTGAATCCCAGCGGGGGTGATTTCGAACATGCTCTACAGCGTAAAAGCGAAATACTTTGTCGATTGGTCGGTCAATTACTTCTGAAGATTCAAATTGTAGAGCCATCACTATCTCCTTTTTAGTCTATCGAATAAAGCCGCCCGAATGATTTGGGCTGATGCTCACAGTAATCCCTGATCCCGCTATCTTCTTTATCTGTGGCGAGATTGGGCATTCCGAAAATCTCAATCGCAGTTGGCTCGATATATTCATACGCTTTCTTTGACCGTTCATCTGCGCCCTGGATTTGTTGGTCTAGCGCATCTGCATTGGAAAAAAGACTCGAATGACGGTAAACTTTGTACCTTTTTCGTTTTCGCAACCAAGTTGAGCCAGCGTGCCGGGTTTGCCATCAAATATCGGTTGGATACTGTCTTGGATAGTGTTTCCTGAATACATCGGCTTTGCCTTCTTTGATCTTGTTACGGCTGATGAAAACAATCGGCGCAGACATAGGCATAGGCCTTCCTTTTTGGTAATAAAACTAGAAATAAAACTAGATATGACAATACTAGTCCAAATTATTGAGAAAGTCAAGAACGACGTGATGTGAATATTATGTGTACAGTAAATCTTCTTCGCGGACAAAGTGAGATATCAAAGGCGAAGGAGAGTATACCATGGCCGCCACCAGTGAGCGTAAGCTGGCCGAGAACCGGCTGAAGATGTTGACCTTTGCTGAGGCCCTGGGCAATGTGACTGGCGCCCGCCGCCCAATGCCCGCTGGGCCTGCAGCTGCGGGCATCAGTGGCATACCTTCACCACGCACGGTGTTTGCCCTGCCTGTGGCAAAGTCTGGAAGGTCACGCAATGCCATGCCTGTCAGGTCTGGTCCGACCACGAAGCGTGGTACCACGATGACGATGGCCTGACTGTTGAGGAGTATCTCCGCCATTTTGCCCCGGTTGAGGAGCCGCAACCGTCCTGAACCTGCCGGTGAGCGTGGCACGGCTGGCGGCCAGGGATCAGGGTCGGCCTTCCTGGAGCCGGATTTGCATCAGCGGGCGTTGTTCGGCATGACCGCGCCGGTCATCAACCATCACATAGCCCTGCTCGCGTTCGGTGAATGTGTAAAACTGTTGCAGACCGGCGGGTAGCTCCGCCTGGATGGCGGCGCTGATCACGGCGCAATGGGCGCGCGGAGCCAGCAACACGTAGGTCGCTTCGCTGGCATAGCCGACAAAGGCTTCATCCCCGGCGAAGCGTGCCGCAATGGCGTTGAGCGTGGCCGCCGTATAGCGCAGCACCTCGTTGCCAGCGATGAAGTCGTAGCGATCGCGGAAGGCGTCAAAGTGGAGCAGGCGCACGGTCAGCACGCACCAGTCTGGCCGGTCATCCAGTTCCTTGAGCTTTTCCGCCAGCAACAAGCCAGTGGGTAACTCGGTGACCGTGTCGGTCACATCCTCGCGGCGGGCGCGCTGGATGGCGTTGCGCACCCGCAGACCGACCAGTTCGACATCGAAGGGCCGGGCGATCACATCATCGGCGCCCTCCGCCAGGAGCTGGTTGCGGCGCAGGGTGTCGCGGTAGTCGGCGATGAACATGATCGGCAGGTGTGCCAGGCGCGGGTTCTGGCGCAGACGGCGGAAGATCTCCAGGCCGTCAGTATCGCCCAGGGTGGCCGCCAGTAACAGGATATCAGGGTGGCGGGCGGCTTCCTGCAGGGCGCTTTCCGCGTCATGGGCGACGATCACCTCCGCCCCGCGTTCCCGGAAGTATGCCGTCAGCGGCTGGATCACGTCGGCGGCGGTATCCACGATCAGGATGCGAGCCTGTTCAGACATCGTCTTCTTCTCCCCCCACACGACTTCTCCCGGCAAGCCGGGAAGCCGCCGGCGCGATCTGGCGGCGGGTCTATACCCTGGCTAGGGGCTTTCGTCCAGCACCGCCGCTACGCGGAATTGCCCGTCGGCGGCATCGGGCGCGTTGGCCAGCGCTTCAGCGGTGGGCAGTGATGGCGCGATCTCATCCGGGCGCAGGACATTGCTGAGAGGCAACACAGACGCCGTCGGCGGGATGGCCGCCGTATCCAGCTCCCGCAACTGTTCCACATAGGCCAGGATGCTGGAAAGCTGTTCGGCGTAAAGCGTGATCTCCTCCTCGGTCAGGGCCAGCCGGGCCAGTTCGGCGATGTGTTCCACCTGCTCGCGGCTGATTGTCATGCGCGCAGATCCTTTCGCTGGGTCAGTTGTACTGTCGATAGTATAGCCGGAATCCCCCCTGGGAGGCCAGACCGGCAGTGCGTGGCAGCAGCCCGGAAGCCGTCAGGAGCGCCGCAGTGAGGAAAACACCGCGGACGGTTGTATAGTGAACGGCAGTCAGAGGCCGGGCAGGACACGCGGAACCGGGCAGCATAAGCGCGGTTGACAAGGCAAACTGGATCGGTGACAATCGGTTTGCCTGAGGAACATGTGCCTGTTAATTGCCGGCGGCTGCCCGCCATCCGCCGGTAATGCGTCATGCCGGTTGAAGGAGAGAGTACCATGATCAAGGAAGTGCAACATGATGCCGAGCAACGCATGAAATCGGCGCTTGCCGTCCTGGAAGAGGACCTGGCCGGGCTGCGGACCGGGCGCGCCAGCGCCGCCCTGGTCGAGAAGATCATGGTCAACTACTACGATATTCCCACACCCCTCTACCAACTGGCCGGTATCTCCATCCCCGAACCTCAGCAGATCGCCATCCGGCCTTATGACCCCAAGACGCTCAAGCTGATCGAAAAGGCGATCCTGGCCTCTGACCTGGGCCTGACCCCCAATAACGATGGCACCAACATCCGCCTCAACCTCCCGCCCCTGACGGAGGAGCGCCGTAAGGAACTGGTCCGCCTGGTCGGCAAGCGCATGGAGGAAGCCAAAGTCGCCATCCGCAACGTCCGGCGTTCCGCCATTGACGACCTGCGCGAGATGGAACGGGAGAAGATGATCTCGGAAAACGATCGCGACCTGGCCATCGATAAGATTCAGGAACTCACCGATAAGTACATTGCCGAGGTCGAAGAGATCGGCAAGCGCAAGCAGCACGAAGTGATGGAGGTCTAGACCTGCGTGGTTACTGAGGTCAGTACCACCCCGGAGCAGCCATTGCCCCACAATATTCCCCGCCACGTGGCCATCATCATGGATGGCAACGGGCGCTGGGCGGCGGCGCGCGGCCTGCCGCGCCGGGCCGGTCATGAGGCTGGCACTGAGAACCTGCGGCGGGTGATCCGCGCCTCGGTTGAGTTTGGCGTCAAGATCCTGACGATCTACGCCTTTTCCACCGAAAACTGGAACCGGCCCCGCTGGGAAGTGCGCGCCCTGCTGCACATCCTGGAGAGCGTGATCGACCGGGAGCTTGACGAACTCAACGCGGAAGGCGTGCAGTTGCGCCATCTGGGCGAGCCTGATCGGCTGCCGGTTAAGCTGCAGCAGAAAGTCCGGCATGCCATCGAACTGACCCGCAACAATGACCGCCTGATCCTCAACATCGCTTTCAACTACGGCGGGCGCGACGAGATTGTGCGGGCGGTACGGCGCATCATCGCCGACGGCCTCCCCCCTGAGGCGATCACAGAGGACGTGATCTCCCGTTACCTGTATACCGCAGGCCTGCCCGACCCTGACCTGATCATCCGTACCAGCGGCGAACTGCGCATCAGCAACTTCCTGCTGTGGCAGGGAGCTTACGCAGAGTACTATGCCACGCCCACGCTATGGCCGGACTTTGACCGGGAGGAATTCCGCAAGGCGCTGATCGACTACTGTCAGCGCGAGCGTCGTTTTGGCGCGTTGGCCCCGCCAGAGTCGGCCCCCTGATGACCGGATAGAACCTGACCTATGCTTCTGACCCGTACCCTTGTGGCGGTGGTGGCCCTGCCCGTCCTGGTGTTGGTTGTGCTGGCGGGCGGGGCCGTCTACCAGATCGCGGCGGTGCTGCTCCTGGCGCGGGGAGTCTGGGAATTGATCCATCTGGCCCGGCTTGAGGGTTACGCGCCCTCGTTTGCGCTGGCAGCGGCGGCGCTGCTGGTGATCCTGGGCGCGGTGCGCTGGCCGGACCTGCTGGGGCCTGGACTGGCGCTGGTGATCCTGCTGGCGCTGGCGCTGATGCTGCTCCGCTTCCAGCGGGGAGATGCCACGCCGCTGAACAGCTTTTCGATCACGCTGGCTGCTGGCCTGTTACTGGGCTGGCCGGGGGCGCGGCTGCTGCTCCTGCGGCTGCTGCCGGATGGGCAGTGGTGGACGCTACTGGTGCTTTTCTGCACGTTTGTCGCCGATACCGGCGCGTATTTTGTGGGCACAGCCTTCGGGAAGCACAAGATGGCCCCCCGGATTAGCCCCAAGAAAAGCTGGGAAGGGTATGCTGGCGGCGTGGCGGCGGCGGCCATCTTCGGCCTGGCCGTCGGCGCGCTGGCGGGGCCGTCGCTGCCCGGCCTGACAGCGGGACACGGCCTGGCACTGGGATTGCTGATCGCCCTTGTCACGCCGCTGGGGGATTTTGGCATGTCCGCCTTCAAGCGCCAGGCGCATGTCAAAGATTCCAGCCACCTCATCCCCGGCCATGGCGGGATGCTTGACCGGCTGGATACCGTGCTGGTCGCGGCGGTGCTCGGCTACTATTACCTCGTCTGGTTCGTATTCCAGACGGGTGCTCTTTAGCAACCGCCAGCCTCACCCCGCCAGGGCAGGGCTATGGCAGGGCGAGACTGGCAGCAGTCGTAGTGGGGTTGCCTCCGGCGCGGCGCTTTAATGCGCTCGCTAACGCCCCCGCACGGTGACCATCTCCGGCGTCAGGACAACGGCGTCATTGCGGATGGTGACTGCGCGCGTTTCGCCGGGGAACAGGTCGAAGTAGTTGTCGCTGTAACGGGTGGCCTCGTGTGGCACGGTCAGGTGCACGAAGCTGGCGTAGGTCGAGGCGCTGACGCTGACCACCAGTTCATGATCGCTGACCGGGTCGAACTCCACCATCAACTCCGCCGTAGCGCGCTGCAGGTCCTTGACCGGCGTGAAGAAATGACGGTTGGGCGGGAAGAGCACATCCTTGCGGACGGAGACATAGCGATCCGGGCCGCCGGGCAGCTGCTCCGTGCGCCAGCAGGCTACACAGGCGCTGCTGTTGGCCGCCACGCTGAAGCCCACCGTCTCCTCGTACAGGGTCTCCCCGCTGAATGTCGCCAGCCGGACAATGGCCGTCTCTTGAACATCCGCCAGCGTATCGTTGGTGATCCACAGCTCCAGCCCATCAGCGCTTTCCCGGAAGGAGGCCAGCACCGGCGCATAAGCCCGCCGAACGGCATAGTAGCCCGCCTTGCCGAAGCCATAGTAGTCCAGCACTGACCAGCTCAGCACCGGCCAGCAGTCGTTGAGCTGCCAGACCAGCGTCCCGGCGCAGTGCGGCTTGCGACGGCGGAAGTGCTCAATAGCGAACTTAAGGCCCTCCGCCTGAGCGATCATGCTGAAGTCGATGTACTCCTCCAGCGTCGCTGGCAGGCTGGTTACAGAGACCATCAGGTTATCGCCCTTATTCTTGGGGTTATCCTTGTTGTGATGATCCATGGACGGGCTGTGGTGGTAAAGCTGATCTTCGGGGATGACGCGGCGCAGCGTCTCCAGGACGGGCGCGGCGTGTAACCCGAACTCGCTGATGAAACGGCCCCGGTCTTCAGCGTAGCGGCGGTAGGAGACGCTCTCCGGGGAAGTGTCCTGGCGGGGCAATTCCCCAAAGCGGCGGTCATAGTTGCCATGCCAGGCATTCCAGTTGTGGCGGTCGCCATCTTCCTGGCTGTTGAAGTCATTGCCGCCGTAGGGGCTGCCCGGCCAGTAGGGGGTGACGCCATCCAGCGCGGCCACGATACGCGGCAGCAGATCGTGGTAGAACAGTGCACCGGGCACGGGGACGCCGGGGGTGGCGAAGTTGCGCATATCGTGCAACCACTGGTTCTCATTGTTGCCACACCACAGCGCCAGGCAGGGATGGCTGCGCAGCCGCCGCACCTGGTATTCGGCCTCGGCCTCCACCTCGGCGGTGAAGTCTGGCAGGTCTTCCGGGTACGGGGCGCAGGAGAACATGAAGTCCTGCCAGATCAGGATGCCCAGCGCATCGCACAGGTCGTAGAAAACGTCGTGCTCGTAGATGCCTCCCCCCCACACACGCAGCATGTTCATATGCGCCTCGCGGGCGGCGGTCAGCAGCATCTCGTACCGTTCGGCGGGGATCGCCCCGACAAACGAATCGGCGGGGATCCAGTTGGCGCCCTTGGCGAAGATCGGCACACCGTTGAGCACAAAGCGGAAGAAGCGCGTGCCCGGCTCCGCCGTATCGACGGATTGATCAAGGGCCACGGTACGGACGCCAACGCGGCCCCGCCACGTGTCCACAACAGCGTCCCCGGCCAGCAGATCGACTTCCAGCGTGTAGAGCGCCGGATCGCCCAGGTCGTGCGTCCACCACAGGGTGGGGGCCTTGATGGTCAGGTGGGCGGTGGCTTCATCAGCGGCGATATTCAGCGGGTAGCGGGCCGTTGCGCCGCCGTCAGGTGTGGTCAGGCGGATGGCGGCTCCCAGCGACCCCTCCGCAGCGAAGCGGTCAACTTCCACCCGCACGGCGACGATGGCTTTGTCCCGCGCCGGAGTCAGGTGCAGGGTGTGGAAGTGCACGCCGCGCAGCGTCGCCGCCCGTTCCCGGCGCAGTTCGACCGGGCGCCACAGGCCGATGGTCGGCAGGCGCGGCCCCCAGTCCCAACCAAAGCCGAACTGGGCCTTGCGCATGAAAATGCGCTCCTGGTTGGGTCCCCACGGCTCCACGCTGGAAACGTCCGGTACACAGGCCAGGGGCGGGTCAAAGCGCACGGCCAGCGTGTTCGGCGCGCCGTAGCGCAGCACCCCGCTGACGTCAAAGGCGGCGGGGCGGAACATGTTGCGGTGGCTGCCCAGCGGTTCGCCGTTGAGGTAGACGGTGGCAAAGGTGTCCATCCCGTGAAAGATCAGGCGGTCGCGCTCACCGGGGGCGGGCGGGGCCTCCGGGCCGTTGAAGCGGAGGCGATACCACCATTCCTTCTCCTCCATCCAGCGGACGGAATCCTCGTTGCGGTCGTAGAAGGGGTCCTGAATCCAGCCAGCGGCGAGAAGAGCGCGGTGCACGTCACCGGGGACGGGCACGTCCACCCAGCCGGTTTCGTCGAAATCAATTCTATGAACGCCAGCGGCCAACCCCACGCCGGGATCAAAATCATGCAGCTTCCAGAGGTCGAACATCGGATTTGCTCTCTCCAGATGAAGAAGTACTTTACTGGTTTATTGTAGATGGTTCGGAGGATTCGGGCGACCGGCGTCTGCCCCGGCGCAGCCGTGCTGTCCACTCCCTGTCCCCGATCTGTTCCCTGCCTCCCCGCTATCTTCGCTGGCCCCGCACGGCAAAAATCCGATACAATACCTGTAAATTACTGCAGCCCGGCTCTGGCGGGCGCAGTGAGTGATTGCCAGCCTGCGATCGTGAGTTGATGGGTTGTCCCGGAAAGGGCTGTGCTATGCCGCAAATTCCCCCGCTGGCCGGGCTGTGCACCTATGAGGAAGCGGCCCGGATCGGCCTGGATGTCGATAGCACTGTGGCGCGTCTGGTGCGTTATGCCTGGATCGCCAAACGCCTGATGGAAGCAGCGCTCTACTGGCTGAACCCCACGCCGGAGTGGGAAGTCAAGGAGGCGCTCAGCCTGCACGCCTACCTGGACGCTGAGCACGCCGCCCTGATCCGGGCGCGGGTCAGCGAGATGCGTAACCCACCGCCGCGCCTGGATGTTCCCCCGGATACCGCGCTGGACGCCTGCCTGGATGAAGTCCTGGCGGCGGAGGACACGCTGGAGAAGATCGCCGGTGTCTATGGCGCATTGCGTCCGGCCTTGCTGGCCGCCCTGCGCCAGCACTATGCCGCCGCTAACCCCCTGGTTGATCATCCGACGCGGCGGGTGTTGCGCCTGTTGATCCTGGAGCAGGAAGACATCGTCGCCTGGGGGGGAGCGGCGCTGGCTGCGCTGACCGATACGCCGGAGGCGCAGGCCCGCGCCGCGGCCTGGATCGCCCATGTCCAGGCGTACCTGGCCGCGGCCGGGGGCGTCTCCGGCGCGGAACCACTGCCGGAGGTCACCCTCCCGCCTTCCCGCGCCAGGCGACCCTTCCAGCCGGACTTTTTCCCGCGCCGCGATGAGCGTTTCACCGGGCAGTGGAATTTCGTCTTTCCGCCGCATGAGGTGGCTCGCACGGAAGGCATCCCCGCCGATGAGAAAACGCTGGCCCTGATGTGCAAGCGTACGCTGGAAATGGACGTGCCGGAGGCAATGGCCCGGATCATCGCCGAAGCAGAACGGCAGCCCTGGCAATATTACGTCGATATGTGCCGCCAGCTCTGGGACGAAGCCCGCCACGCCATGATGGGTGAGGTCTACTTCGAGCGGCTGGGCATCGACTGGCGGCGGGAGATTCCGCTGCACCCCGGCTTTGCCATCCGCCTCAACACAGCCCTTTCCCCGCTGGAGGCGCACGCCGTGCTCTACACGATCGAGCAGAGCTTGATGCGGGCCACCGATGGCAAGAAGTACGAATGGCAAATCACCGGGGAAGCCGCCGATCCGCTGGCCCGGCTTTTTCAGGATTACGACTGGGCTGATGAAGTCCTGCACGTCCACACCGGGCGCAAGTGGGGCGTAGCCGCTGCCGGCATGAGCCGAGAGCAGTTCATCGCTCTGGGGCAGAAATGTGCCATCGAATCGGAACAGGTGCTGGCGCAGTACGCTGACCGGGGGGAACAGGTCAACTGGTGGCCGGCCTTTGTGCGCCGGGTGCTGGGCAAGGATAGCGCCATGCCCGCCGATACGGCCAGCACAACCGACCCGGTCTACCGTAAGGGCTACTGAGACGCCCGGACGTTAGTACAACAGGCCCGCTGGCTCATCCGGCCAGCGGATTCCCGGCGGGCGACAGGCGCGTTGTGTTGTTGCCGCTTCACGCCGGCCAGCGTACGCGGACGCGCCGGCCAGGCAGGATGGTCAGCAGCCCATCGGTGTCACCCAGCAGGTCCCAGTCCTCAGCCAGGATCAGGTTCAGCCAGAAGTCGCCCCGCCGCCGCAGCCCACCCCAGCCATGTTTGTCCGCCAGGCGGTACAGCCGCTCCTGCCGGATCTGCGCCACGCGCCGGATCAGCTCCGGCTCGGCCACGCCATTGTCCGGCATCCGTGATTTGGGCGGGACTCCCAGCGCCGCTTCCGCCAGCCCGATCATGTCGTGGCGCGGGCCGTGATTGATCGCCATGTCAAAGAGCATGGCCTGCCCCAGCGCCGTCTGGATGTTGCGCGGCAGGATGCTCAGGCGCTGCACAACATCCCAGTAACGTTCAGCGGCGACAGCGTCCTGGGCGGCCTGCATGGCCGGTTCCTCTGCTGCGCCGGTCAGCAGGGCACGCAGGGACTCGTCGCCGCGCAGGGTTTCATCCCGCGCCTGAACACGGCTCAGGTAGCCTTCGCGCAGGGCGGCGGCAGCAGGGCTACTGGCAGCTGCCAGGTAACGCTCCAGCACGGCGGCCAGGCTGCCAGAGGCCAGGGTGAACTGGAAGCGCCCGTAACTGACAATCCCGGCATCAATGTTCTGGTAGCTGGCGTAGCCGCTGCCCTCAAATGCTGCCGTGATCTCGTAGGCGGCGCGGCGGATGTCTTCGGCGGTGCGTGCCATGGTGCATCCCTTCTACCCGGTTGACTATCTCAGTGTACAGGGGGTGATGGGTTAGAAGCAAGATGCAATGCAGTTAAGATTAGCACAAGGAGACCGGGTTACTCCGGATCGTAGGCGTCGATCTGATCGATCTGGTTGATCACGCGGGCGGGGTTGCCCACAACCACCGCGCCGGGCGGCACATCGCGCGTGACCACCGCCCCCGCGCCGACCAGCGCCTGCGCCCCGATGCGCACGCCGGGCAGCAGTGTGGCATTGGCCCCAATGATCGCCCCGGCTTCTATATGAGCACCCTGCAGACGCTCCTTGACGCCCCGGCTGAGCGGATAGCGGGCATTGGTGATCACGACGCCCGGCCCCAGCCAGCAGCCTTCCTCCAGCACAGTATATTCCGGCACGAACACGCGTGTGTGAATCCGCACTCCGGCGCCGATGGTCACATGGTGCTCGATCACGCTGTGCGTGCCGATGCTAACCCGGTCGCCGATCGTGTTTTCCTCCCGGATCATGACATGATGGCCGGTCTGAAAACCCGCGCCGATGGTGCAACCGGCGTAGATCACGGTGTGCGAGCGGATCACGCAACCGGGGCCGATGACCAGCGGCAACTCGCCGGGTTGGCGACCGCGCGGCGCGCGCCCCAGGATCACAAAGTCATCGATCTGTGCATCCTCTGGCAGGGTCACATTGGGGTAAATGCGGACAAAATCAGCCATCAGGCAGCCCTCAACTGGCAGCGAGCAGCGGCGCTACCTTCAGTGTAACCGCCCTGCCGCTCCCGGTCGAGCAGCCGGCAGGCGGCAGCGCCAGATCACAGCCCGTGCAGACGCCGGACGCGGGCGATCACCCCGTCCGGCGGCGGCAAACGTGCCGCCCGCCGGCGCAGATCTTCCGGCAGGGGCAATGGATCGTTCCCGGCGGGATCGCCCAGCAGGGCTAGGGCCAGATCAAGCACACCCTGTGCCAGCGCCGGCAGGTGATAGCCGCCTTCCAGCACGAAAACGATCCGCCCGCTGCAAAAAGCGTCAGCCATGCGGATCAATTCGCGGGCCAGGTGGTCGTAGCCGCTGAGGGTGAGCAGTTGCCCGCCCAGCGGATCGGCCCAGTGGGCATCGAAGCCGACAGAAACCAGGATCAATTCCGGCGCGAAGCGGCGGGCCAGCGGCCACACCACCTGTTCGAAGATCGCGGCGTAGGCGGCGTCTCCCTGGCCGGGCGGCAACGGCACATTGACCGTCGCCCCGGCCCCGGCGGCGAACCCGATCTCATCCAGGCTGCCAGTGCCGGGGTAAAACGGCCAGCGATGCAGGGACACAAACAACACTTCCGGCTCGCTATAGAAGATGTCCTGGGTGCCGTTGCCGTGATGAACATCATAATCAACGATCAGAACACGCTGCAGACCCCACGTCTGGCGGGCGTGACGGGCTGCCAGCGCCACATTCGCCAGCAGGCAAAAGCCCATGGGCTGGCCGGGTAGAGCGTGGTGACCGGGCGGGCGCATGGCCACCAACGCGTTATCCGCCCTGCCACCGAGCACAGCATCTACCGCCTGGATCGCCGCCCCGGCGGAAAGCCGCGCCGCCAGGTTGGTCCCCGGGACGATATAGGTGTCCGCGTCGTAGAACAGTGGCCGTCGTTCCCGCTCAACCTGCGCCAGCAGGTCCAGCACCTCCGGTGTATGGACGGTCAGGAGTTGCTCATCAGTGGCGGGGAGGGGCTGGCGGATGTCCAGACGGGCCAGTGCGCCGGATTCTTCCAGCAGGCGGGCGATGGCCTGGCGGCGGCCGGCATATTCAACATGGTCGGGCCAGGTGTGGGTGTCGGTGCGCGGGTCGATGAAGCATGCGGTAGTCATGGCCGGGCCTCATGGTCGCAGATGGTGGTTGATGATTGCTGATCATTGTGGCAGAAGCGCCAGCGCCCTGCAAACGCCACCCGCGACCGCCCTGAGGATGGCAGCGGGAAGATCAGCTGCGGCTTACCCGCCAGACCACCAGGCGGAACAGCCCGATCAGCAGGACGACCTGCGCGGCCAGCGCCAGCCCGGTGAGCAGCGCCACCGGCGCCAGCGCGGTAGCCGGGGTGATCAGAATCAGCCACAGGGCCGGTTGCGCGGCGGCGCTGAGCGCTAGCAGACCAGACGCCGGGACTTCCGGCGACGCGATCAGCCCCAGCCCCAGCGCGCCCAGAACGATCCACCCCAGCGACAATACGACGCGCAGGCCGATGGCCCCGGCGTAGGCCGTCCCGCGGCTCGCTGTCAGGCTGGAGGCCAGCACGCCGATCACGATGTTGGTCACAAAGTCCAGCACCGTGGTCAGCAGCAGCATGGCAAAGGCCAGGCCGTAAGCCAGCGGCAGCGCCTCACTCCCGCCTGCCAGAACCGGCATCGCTGGCCAGACCGGCACGCCGTTGACGCTCACCGTTGTGGAGAGGAAGACCGTAGCGGCGAACAGGCCCGTCATCAGGAAGGAGGCCGCCTGACCGCTCAACAACAGGGCCAGCAGCGGGGACAGGCGGTACAGCACCGCGCTGATCTTGGCCAGCACGATCTCGGTGTCACTGTAGGGGGTTGTGCGCAGCAATTCCCAGGTGCCCGCCACCCGTTCACGGTTGATCAGCAATGCGCCCCATAGCAACGGGATCAGGCTCAGGGCGACCTGTAGCAGCGACCACGGCCACCCGCCACACGAACAGGAGCATGGCATCAATCCCAGCCCCAGTGCGGCCAGCAGCGCCATCTTGACATTCAGGTTGCCATCCTGGCCCAGGAACAAAGGCAACGCCTGTAATTCCCGGCGGACGAGCGGGTTTTCCAACCGCGCCCAGGCGGGCAGCGCAAGGCGATCTAGCAGGGAGCGGATCATGGGCGGCATCCGACAGCAAGCAGCAAACAGGGCCGTGCAGCCCCGTTGTACCACAGATCGGCTTTTTCAGGCGCGGCCTGCCTGCCGGATGACTGCGCCAGCCATCAGCAGGACGAGCAGCGCCTGCAGGCCGAGCATGACCAGCGCCGCCAGCGCCGCCGCCCCTTGCCAGTCCAGCAGACCGGCAAGCGGCCAGCCGAATACCCCGCCGACCATCCCCGCGCCGAGCAGAGAGAGCGGATCGATGGGCACGCCGGCCCAGGCACTGAACATCCCTATCCCGGCCAGCAGGATCAGCCCGGCGACCAGGGCACGCAGCGCCAACCCGACGGCCAGGGCCTTCTCCTGACGTGCCGTCAGCAACGAGGCCAGCAACCCCGCCAGGATGCTGAGCGCGTAATCCAGGGGAACGGCGACCAGGGCGACAACGACCACGATCACCCCGGCGGCAAGCGTAGCGGGCAGACCCTCCGGCGTGATGGCGGCCATGCGCGTATATGTCCCGGCCAGCGTGCGATGCCCGCCAGCCCCCAGAAAGCTGCACAGGAACAGCCCGGCGGTCAGAAAGGAGGCGACCTGCCCGGCCAGCAGGAGCATAAGCAGCGGGCGCAGGTGGCGGGCCACCGCGCATGCCTTGGCCAGGGCCAGCTCACCCGGCGAAAAAGGCGTCAGGCGCAGGGTATCCCAGGTCCCGGCGGCTCGCTCCCGGCTGATCGCCGGCGCGGCGAAGAGTAGCGGCAGCCAGCTCAACGGCAGCAGCACCAGATGCAACGGCAGGCTGCCGGTCAGCAGGGCGCAGGGGAACAGCAGCATCAGCAGCAGGGTCAGTACACTGCGCAGATCGCGCCCTGGCCACCGCATCAGGCGGGGCAGGCGATCCAGTTCGCGCTCGACGATCGGGTGATCGGGCGCGGTCCAGCCCGGCAGGCGTAGGCGCGTCTGCCGCTGATCAGGCTGCGATCGGCCCGGCGGAAAACGTTCAACCGGAGAAGTGCCGGAAAAATCAGTCATGGCGCGGCGTTCAGGTGATCAGCGCCGGGCAGTCGAGGGACGGGCGGGCTTGCGGGCGCTCCGGCGCTGGCTGGTTGTGCGGCCATTGCTGCGAGCGCTGTTGCCCCGCCCGGAGGCGGTTTTGCGCCGGGCGCTACTCCTGGCGGAGGTGGCTTTGCTCCCGCCGGTAGAGGTTTTGCGCCGGGAACGACGGCGGCGACTTTCCGCCTCGGCGCGCTCACGTTCCAGCTTCTGGCGCAGGTAGAGGGCAAAGCCGACCCCGCCGGCCAGCAGTGCAATATTGACGGTAGTGGTCATCAGGTCGGTCATGGCCCTTCTCCTGCTCCACAAGGTCTTGATCAAGAATAGCACAAAAGTTCTAATTCTGCCAGGCCGGATCTTCTGCACCTGACTCGTGCTGCCTGACTCTTTTTCCGTCAGTCACCCGGCTCAGGGACAGGGCCTGTCCGCACTCGTTCCGACCAATTTGGTTGGCGACCGCGCCCGGTTACACTATAATAGCCCGCTGTTATGGTACTGGAAAAGGTAGCCGAAAAACGAGGCGAATGGTGACAGGTGCTGTTAGTGCGGATAGTGAAGAGATGACCACCGGTATGTTCCCCCGACCGCAAACAGTCGGAGACATGGAAGCCGCCACGCCGCTCCTCCCCCGACCGCGTGTGCGCAGCCAGTCCTTCTGGCGCGATCTGCGCGACACGCTAGCGATGGTTGTGATCATCTACACACTGGTGAACCTGCTGGCCCCGCGCTACATTGTGGAAGGCTCCAGCATGCAGCCCAACTTTGAAACCGGCGAGTGGATCATCGTCATCCGCCTGCCGTACCTGCTGGGCGCGCCCCAGCGCGGCGATGTCGTCGTCCTGGATTTTGCGGAGCCGCAGGAAGACCTGATCAAGCGCGTGATCGGGTTGCCTGGCGAGACGGTCGAGATCCGCGATGGGCTGGTCTACATCAACGGCCAGCCGCTTGAAGAGCCATACATCAGCGCCGCGCCGCGCTATACCGGTGAGCCGATCGTGCTTGGCCCGGACGAATACTACGTCCTGGGCGACAACCGCAACAACAGCCGTGACTCGCACTCTTTCGGCGCGGTCACCCGCGACCACATCATGGGTCGCGCCTGGCTGATTTACTGGCCGCCGCAGCGGTGGGGCATCGTCCCCCAGCAGAGCTATGACCTGCCGGCTTCGCAACCAGCTGGCTGAGCCGCCTTGCTGGCCACCAGCATGATGTAATACGGGGCGCTGGTGGTATCCACCCGGATCTGCGCGCCTGCCTGACGGCCGATCAGCGCTTCCAGCGCCGCCGCGTTGAAGAAGCGGCTGCGCATCAGCAACAGCTTTTCCCCCAGCGCTACCAGCCTGACCGGCCAGCGGGCGATATTGGGCTCCAGGATCACCAGCCGCCCGCCCGGCGCCAGGACACGCCACAACTCGCTGGCAGCTTCCGCGTGGCGATAGAAGTGGTGAAAGGCGTCCACGACCAGGATGCGGGCGAACGCCCCCGCCGGGAAGGGCAGGGCTTCAGCGTGGCCTAGCGTCGGATGCAGGCCGCCTTTCTCCCGCGCCTGTCGCAACATCGCCCCGGAGGCATCGGTAACCACCACGCCGCCGACGCGGTCCAGCAGGCTGGCGGAAATGCGACCTGTGCCCCCGCCAGCGTCCAGCAGCCAGCCGTCGGCAGGCAGGTCCAGTGCATCCAGCATGGTGACGGCAGGTTCCCCGCCAGCGAAGAGACGGTCATAGAACGGGGCGGCAAAGCGAAAATGGTCGAACCAGGGTCGGGCCATACACGCCTCCGGTCAGCTGGAGCAGTCGGCTGATAGCAAAAACCCCGGCCATTCGACCGGGGTTCTGAGCGGGCTACGGGATTCGAACCCGTGACCTTCTCCTTGGCAAGGAGACGTTCTACCACTGAACCAAGCCCGCCTGTTCAACTGGCCATAGTATAGCGCCGCCTGCAAAACTGGTCAAGAGCAATTTTGGGCGCTGCCCGCTGAAGGTACACCAAGTGCCCGCTATCGATCTGCCGGACTGAGGGGAAAAGAGGCCAGGGAGTAAGCGCTGAGGTTGCTTGCCTCTGCTCTCTTATCTCCCGGCCGCCTGGCCTCCTACAGGCCTGCCGGTCTCCCATCCTCCTAGGTGTCGCGGTTGATCGGCACGGCGAAGACACGCGGGCCAGTGGGCCGGTCGGCATAGGGGCTGCCGCCCGCCGGCTCCAGCGAGGCACCCACGCTGAGTAGCACGTCAAGCGATTCATCCTCACGCAGGGGCACGCTGACATAGGTCATCCCTTCCGGCGCGGGCTGAAACAGGCCGCCGCTGCGCACCTCACCATCCCGCCGCCGCACCCACAGCTGGAAGATCTGATCGGTGCTGAGCGACGGCAGAGCGCTGACGGCGATCACAGCGCGCCGCCCATCGCGATCGGCGATCAGTTCGCCATAGACGGCGGCGCTCACCTCTCCAGCCACCAGCGGGAAGCGCAGCGAGTCGCCCTCGGCTTCCAGCGTGGCATATACCTGCGCGGGTGGGAGCGCCCCGCCGGTGCGCAGGGCTACGATCAGGCCAAGCGTCACGATCAGCAGGGCTGCCGCGGCGGAGATCAGGCGCAGCAGCGTGGTTGTCCGGCGGGAGGTTGCAGAACGCGGTGCGGCTTCGCCCCGGCGGGCGGCCAGGCGGCGGCGCAGATCATCCTGCAGGCCCGCCGGGGCAGGGCGCGCCGGGACAGCGAAGACCAGTCCCGCAGCCACAGTCTCGTATTCCGCCAGCAGGCGACGCGCCTCCGGATCAGCAGCCAGGCGGGCTTCTACCGCGGCGCGTTCAGCGGGGTCCAGAGCGCCCAGCGCGTAGGCTGGCAGCAGGGCTTCAAGTGGTTCTTCGGTCGGTGTGCTCATCATCACCATAGTTTACGCATCAAAGTCGTCAACTGGATTGCCGGAGGGCGGTTCCGCTCCAAACCAGGCCGCACGCAGCTTGCGCATGCCCAGCCGGATGCGCGTCTTGATCGTCCCCAGCGGTACGCCCAGGCGCTCGGCAATTTCGCCGTGCGAGAGGCCGTAGAAGTAAGCCAGGGCGATGGCTTCCCGTTGTTCTTCCGGTAGCCCGGCCAGCGCATCGAACAGCGTATGGCGCAGTTCGCCCTGTTCATCGGATTGCCCGAATTGCTCCCACAGATAAGGATGCTCATCCAGCGAAAAAGTCTCAAGCTGGGCCGGTTCACGGCGCTGGCGCTGGCGCAGGATGTCGATGGCCCGGCGGCGGGTGATAGTCAGCAGCCAGGGCAGGAAGGCCCCGCGGGCCGGGTCGTAGGTATGGCCATGCTCCCACAGCCGCAGGAAGGTATCCTGGGTGACTTCCTCGGCCAGCATTTGCTCATGCAGGACGCGGTAAGCCACGGCATATACCGCTGCGACGTAACGCTCATGCAGGGCCAGCAGCGCCGCTTCGCTGCCCGTCTGGAGGCGCCTGAGCAGATCAATGTCAGAAAGATTGTCCATAACATCCGCTTTGCCGCCGCTTCAAAGACGCGCTAACCGGAACTGTACCGCAGGGAGGGGGCTTCTGGCAATCCGGTAAAGGAGGCCGGAAGGCCAGGACATCAGGAGGCGGGGAGAGTGTAGAATAGGGGTGACACCAGCCAGTACCGTCGCCAGCGGTGCAATGCCAGCGGCGGAACAGATGACCGCCACCAGCGCAGGAGCATCCCGATGAGCCACCAACGTGAACCACTGAGCGAAGCCGAGATCGCCGGGCGTCTGGCAGCGCTGCCCGGTTGGGAACGGGAAGGGGGGATCATCCGCAAGACGTTTGAGATGAGCAGCTACATTGCCGGGGCCGCCTTTGCCGCGGCCATCGCCACCCTGTGCGAAGGCTTCGACCACCATCCGGAACAACTGTGTATCGGCTGGAAACGGGTGGAGGTCAGCTTCACCACCCATAGCGCCGGGAACCGCCTGACCGCCCTGGACTTCGCCGTCGCGACGGCGATTGAGGCGCTGCCCTACCGCAAACCCTGAGCACCGCCTTCTGGCTCCAGACCGTAATCCGGCGGCTCCAGCAGTTCCGCTTCCCGCGTGGCCTGCTCGATGTTTGCCAGCGCTTCCCCGGCGAAGCGGCAGAACAGCGCCAGCAGGGCCTGATCCAGTGCGTCAAACGGATCGTCTTCCGGGCGGTTGAGCACTTCTACCACGCCCAGGATATGCCCGTTGCCGATCAGCGGGGCAGCGGCGATGGACTTGGTCTGGAAATGGGTGAGCTGATCAATGCGGGCGGAAAAGCGCGGGTCCACCCGGACATCGGGTACGATACATGGCTTGCCCTCGGCGGCGACCCAGCCGGCGATGCCTTCGCCCGGCTGCAGGCGCGTGCCAGTCAGGTCCCGCGCCACCCCGTAGACAATGACAAATTCCAGCTCGCCGGTCTCCGGGTCCAGCAGCAACAGGGAACCATCCGGGGCGCTAAGCAGGTCCAGCGTCAACCGTCCGATCTCATCCAGCAGGCGGAGCAGGTCAGCGTGGGAGTGATAGGCGGCCTCAGCCTGGCTCAGCGCCTGCAGCGCCTGAACGAACTGGCGCAGGTTGTAAAGCTCGTTCTGCAGGCGTTCATTCTCCTCCCGCAGACGGGCGATCTCCGCCTGCAGAACCTGGGTGGGGTTGCTGGTCATCGGCGGGCCTCTCTGTGTGTACCGTTTTGTTCAGTGTAGCATACAAAACGGCGTCACAGGGCAGAAAACCAGGGGGGAAACAGACCCGCGCCTGCCCCCCTGGTCGTGTGGTTGTGCCTGTCCGCATGCTCTTTACCCGAAGGCCCGGTGCCGCCAGACGCCGCCGACCATCGTCCCCAGCACCTCGCTGGCCGGGATTTCCTCCGCTGGCACGGCGAACCAGTCGCGGTCGAGCACGATCAGATCGGCCAGGCAGCCGGGCGCCAGCCGGCCCAGCCGGTCTTCCAGGCCCGCGGCGTAAGCTGGCCCCTGTGTGAAGCCCAGCAATGTTTCCGGCAGGGTCAGGCCGCCCTCCGGGCGCCAGCCGCCCGGCCCCGGCGATCCATCCAGACGGCGGCGCGCCACTGCCGCGTAGATGCCCAGCCGTGGGTTAAACGGCTCAACCGGCGCGTCCGAGCCAAAGGCCATGACCACGCCCTGAGATTGCTGCAGGCGCAGGTTATAGGCCCACTCGCCCCGCGCGCCCCAGTAACGGTCAACCATCTGGTAATCGCTGGTGGCGTGGATCGGCTGCATGGAGGCAATCAGACCCAGTTCAGCCAGCCGCGTCCGGTCGTCCGGGTGGATGATCTGGACGTGCTCAATGCGGTGGCGGCGGGCGGCGCGGGGGATGCCCTGTTCAGCTTCCTGGCGGCGGGCCATCTCGTAGACGTCCAGCACGTCGTGCACGGCGCGGTCGCCGATGGCGTGGATCGTCGAGGGCAGGCCGTGCGCGCTGGCTTTGAGCACGCGTTCGGCCATCGTCTCCTTATCGGTGACAATGATGCCCCGGTTGGCTGGCTCGCCCTCATACGGCGCGATCATGGCTGCCGTGCGCGGGCCGAGCGCACCATCAGCGAAGATCTTTTGCCCGCCGATGCGAATCCAGTCGTCGCCGAAGCCCCAGCGGATGCCTGCCTCGTAGAGGTGCTCGATCCATGTATCGTTGACGTTCTTGACCACGCGCAGGCCCAGTTCCCCGCGCTCCCGCAGACGCTGCAGGGCGGCCAGGCAAGCCGGGCCATCGAAGTCGTGGATGCCGGTCAGACCGGTGCGCCATAGCAACGCCTGCGCCTGGGCCATCCAGTCGGCCAGCGTGTCCAGCGGTGGGCGCGGGATCAGCCGGGCGACGCAATCCATCGCCGGGTCCTCCAGCAGGATACCGGTCGGATTACCCGCCGCATCGCGGAGGAAGCTACCACCAGCCGGGTCGGGCGTCCCGGCGGTGATCCCGGCCAGGCGTAGCGCCACGCTGTTGACCCAGGCGGCATGGCCGCTTTTGGCCTTGAGGTAGACGGGATTGCGCGGCGCGACGGCATCCAGGTCCGCAGCGGTGGGGAAGGTGCGATCCGGCCACACGTCTTGCACCCAGCCGCGCCCGCTGATCCATTCGCCGGGCGGGGTACGGTCAGCCCTGTCCTTCACCCGGCGCAGGGCTTCTTCTTTCGTCGGCACTTCGAACAGATTGACCTCCTGCAGTGAGCAGGAGAGCCACTCAAAGTGCAGGTGGGCATCGGTCAGGCCGGGCAGGACATCCCGCCCACCCAGGTCATCGACGGTTGTCCCCGGCCCGGCCAGGCTCCGCAGGGAGTCGTCCCCGACGGCGACGATGCGCTCGCCGATGAGGGCGAGCGCACTGACCAGTGGACGGGCGGGATCGAGGGTGCGGATGCGCCCGTTAAGCAGGATGCGGTCGATCATGAGGGCCTCACATACCCAGGAATTCGTCCAGCGCGGCAAACAGTTCTTCCATGTGTTCGGCCTGGAGGTCGCCCATATGGGCGATGCGGAACGTCTCGTTCTTGATCTTGCCGTAGCCGCTGCCCACCATCATCTTGCGGGCGGAGAGGAAGGCTTTCATTGCAGCGAAGTCAATCCCGCGGGTGTTCTTGATGGTGGTGACGGTCGGGCTGTGATAGCCTTCCGCGCTGAACAGCTCAAAGCCGCGGCTGACAGCCCACTCGCGGGTACGGGCGGCCAGGGCGCGGTGGCGATCGTAGCGGGCGGTGTAGCCTTCCGCTTCGATGTCCCTGAACTGGCGCTCAGCAGCGAACATCAGGCTGATCGGCGGTGTGGCCGGGGTGTTGTTCTTGAGGTGATGCTGTTCCAGCGTCAGGACGTCAAAGTAGTAGCCGCGGAAGGGAATTTCGCTGGCCCGCACCAGCAGGCGGTCGCTGACCGCGCCGAAGGCGATCCCCGGCGGCAGGGCAAACGCTTTCTGCGAGGAAGCCAGGGCCAGGTCGATGCCCCATTTCTCGGCTTCGATCTCCGTCCCCAGCCAGCAGGACACCGCATCAACCAGCAGCAGCGTGTCCGGGTAATGGCGGACGACCTCGGCAATCTCCGGCAGCGGGCCGAGCACGCCGGTGCTCGTCTCGTTATAGGTGACGGCCACGGCGTCGTAGTGCCTGGCGCGGAGCCGTTCAGCGACCATCTCCGCGGTGACGGCCTGCCCCCAGGGGACTTCAATCACGTCGACCTGCTTACCGTTGGCCTTGCTGACCTCGGCCCAGCGCTCGCTAAAGGCGCCGTTGACCAGGTGCAGAATCGGCTGATCATCGCGGACGGCGCAACGGCTGGCGCTCTCCCAGATGCCGGAGCCGGACGAGGTATAGATGTAGACACGGTGGGCAGGCCCCCCGCCAAAGGAACGCATCAGCGGCCCCTGTAGCCGGGCATAGAGATCAGCGAAGGCCTTGCCCCGGTGGCCGATCATCCAGGCAGTCTGCGCTTCCAGAATCTCGCGCCGCACTTCCACAGGGCCAGGATTGTAAAGGCGCTCGTGATCGCGTTGGGTAGTCATACTTGCCTGTCTCCTTGAGCTGGTCAGCAAACAGGGCCGGGTGGCCAGAACAGGCCAGGGCCGTTATTGAGGGTTCACTCGGCGCGCTGGAGCGAGTCGCAACGGGCATCGCCCAGTACCGCGCCAACTTCCAGATTCCAGCGGGAATCCAGCGCCGCCCCGCGCCAGATCTCATACGCCACCGGACACTCGTAGGTGGTGTCACTCTCCGCCACGCGGAAGATCAAGATATACTGTTCGCTCCGTCCGGCCTCGCGTTCGCAGCCCAGGCTGACCTGGTTGGCGCAGGCCAGGGTCAGCTGCGGCCAGTATGGCTCCTCCAGCCGCTGCCCACCAGCGGTGGCCGCCCGCCGGTAAGTCCACCGGTTGATCGTAAAGTAGCACTTATCGTCGTAAACTGGCTCGCTGCGGTAGCGGGTCTGGCAGCGCTGCTCCATGCGGAAGGTGCCATCGCCGTTGTCCACGCGCACCGTCGAACACTCTTCGCCGTCCGGCACCTGGCGGTAATCGCGTACCTCCTGGCGGCGGCTGATGCTGTATGCGCCGGCGGGCAGCGAATTGCACCAGGCCGAGTCACTAACCGCGGCGTACTCCTCGATGCGAATCTCGCGCGCCCAGCGATGGCCGATCAGCGTCACCGACGTATCTCTGGTGATCAGCAATGAGGCCGCGATCCCACCGCAGATAACCACCGCCAGTACAATCAAGGCGATCGGCAACCAGGCGGGCGTCCGCCGGGCGGCATCCGGCTTACGGACTCCGACGCGGGTCATTTCCGCCTCGAACTTCTCCTTGACCACATCGCGGGAGCCGCTGGAGGCAAACTTCTCGCCCTCGGCGCGGGTTTGCGCCTCCAGTGTTTTGGCGCGGGCGGCGGCGGTCAGCGGCGCGCCGCAATTGCCACAGAATTCGGCTTTGCCGCTGTTGAGCGCGTCGCAGGAGGGGCAGATCAGGTCCGCGCCAACATACTCGTGGTCTTCCACAGCGACCATCGCGTCTTCCGCCGGGTAGTAGCGCGAGTCCGGGTTCTGGGCCGCGCCGCAATTGGGGCAAAAGCGGTGGGTCAGGCCGAGCAGGCCGGTTGTTCCGCAGTACTGGCAATCCCATAACATCTGGTAGGTGCCAGCGTCGTAGACACGGCTGCCATCGGCTTCGGTGCGGAGCGGGGCGCGCCGTTCGACCGCCCGGCGGCGTTGCTGCAGGCGGGTCAGCAGATCGCCGCCCGGAGTCGGGCCGGGTTGCCGGTCATCTTCCGCGGCCTGCTGACCGGTAGCCTGTTCCATAGCGGCGAGCGTCTCCAGCAGGCGGGCGGCATCGGGATGATCGATGGTCTGCAGGATGGCCCGCGCTTCAGCATAACGCCCGCTGGCGATCAGCTCCTGAACGCGCTGTAACTGCTCCTGGGACATCGCTACTGGCGCCTTCCTAGCAGGGTGCTTCTATTCAACCGGCACGCCCCAAGTGTACACCGATCAGGCAAAGCTGGCAGCTTGTAGCACTGACCTGCAGCAACAGCCTGCCGCTTTTTCACAGTTTTTCCACCACCAGCAGGTGACTCAGCCCCAGCACACGCAGAGGCGTCTTTTCCAGCGCGTAGAGGATGCCGCGCAGCAGACGGCCAGCCGCCCCGGCGCGGGCGATGATGTTGTCGTAGCCGCCAAAGATGCGCGTATAGTGCACGATCCGAACCGGCTGGCCCGCCAGCAGGCACAGCAGGGAACGCCGGGTGTAGGTCCGCACGTGGGGCGCCAGGCGATTGCGCCACCGATCGGGCAGATAGTTGATCAGCGGCGTGTTGCCGAAGTGGTACTGGCCGCGCCAGTAGTGACCGTGTTGCTCGACCGGGTACCAGCGGTTGGGGCAGAAGATCACGATCCGCCCGCCGGGGCGGCAGACGCGCACCATCTCGGCCACCGTCGCCCGGTCATCGGCCACATGCTCGATCACCTCGTTGGCGATCACGACGTCGAAGGTGTTCGCTGCGTAAGGCATCGCCTCTCCGGCGGCGATCAGGGCGTGTGGCGTGGTGGCGCGTGCCTGAGCCACACGGGCGAATTCCACGTCAAAAGCCTCGACTTCAGCGTTGAAGCGGCGACGGTACTGGGCCGTGTACATACCCAGCCCGCAGCCTACTTCCAGCACCCGGCGACCGGTCAGGGGGGCGTGGCGGTTGATCAGGGCCAGCCGCCGTTCCTGACCGGCTCGCCAGACGTAACTCGGCTCGCCACGGGCGGCGGCCAGCGGCGCGGAGCCGGATGGCATGATGGGAGAGTAGCTCACCCGCGACTCCTGCCAGGGCGCTCTATACCTGCAGCGCGATCAGTTGCTGGATCACGTCACGCAGGGCTGCTTCTGGAGCAGCCCCGGCGGATTGGCCGAGGATCTTGCCATTCTTGACGAACATCAGCGTCGGGATGCTGCGGATGTTGAATTGTCCGGCCAGCTCAGGGTTGGCGTCGACATCCACTTTGGCGATGCGCACCTTGCCGGCGTATTCTTTGGCCAGTTTGTCCAGGATGGGCGCAACCATCTTACAGGGCTGGCACCAGTCCGCCCAGAAGTCAACGATCACCGGGATCGGGCTTTTGAGCACCTTCTCCACAAAGGTCTCCGCCGTGACATGAACGGGTTTGTCATTCGCGGCGGGCGGCGCGGGCGGTTCCTCCACCCCGGCGGGGACGGGCACCAGCGCCAGCATCTGCTCGACGATGCCGATCACATCAGTGTTCCAGGGCCGGTTGCGGCGGATGCGCTCCTCGCCCCCGTACCAGCCGACCAGGATCGGGTGCTGGCCCAGGCCAAAGCGTTCCACCAGCGCCGGGTCGTGGCGGGCGTCAACGATGTAGGCGCGCATCCGCCGCCCGTACTTATCCGCCGCGTCTTTGAGGGCGATCTCAGTGTCGCGGCGGGGCGGGCGATCATGCCAGACCAGCAGCAACACCGGCACCGGCGCTTTCAATTCCGCTTCCACAGCGGCCAGAGTCGTCAGGACAGGAAGTTCCACGGGGTTCATTGCATGCTCCGTTTTTATGGCGTTTCACCGGGTATACCGCTATTCAAACAGAGGCCTATCTTACCGCATTGGCGGGGAAATTGCCCGATCGCGACGCACTCAGGAGAAGGGGCGAGCTGCCTGTTTGTGGCGGGGAAATGGGAGGAAGATAGGGGGGCAGGCTCAGTCGATCCCGACTTCTTCAGCGCGCTCGCGCAGGCGCAGATAGATCTCGATCACGATGAAGCTGAGCGCCAGGAAGAAGGCGACTGCCCCGTTGAGCACGCGCGGGATTTGCAGCCAGGCGCAGACCACCGCAAACAACCCGCACCATATCCCCTGCCGCAGGATCACCCCGCCCGGCGGGATGGCGTACGGCTTCGGCGTCAGGCGGATGTTCAGCGTGCGGGCAATGGGGATAGCCGTACCGGTCACGGCGGTGAAAAGGAGGATGAAGAACAGCCAGCGTGGAAAGGCCAGCGGCAGCGTGTTCATCACCAGCAGGTACAGGCCAATCCACCCCACCAGGATCATGATCACGGCGGCGGCCAGCACACCCTGATGGTCGGTGGGAATTTCCCGGCGTGGGGATGATGATGAATCCATGGGGAGCAGCTATCCTCAATCCAACCGGTCACCACTGCGATTATAGCCGGGGCCAGCCGTGCCCTGCAATCGAGACCTGCGGGCAACCCCAACACGATTGATGGGCAGGAGGAGCAGCCCTCTGACCTGCTTTCTCTTGCCCCTAGCCTCCTGGCCTTCCTTTCTCTGGCCCGGCTGCCGGCTTCGGGGTATCATCCAGCCTATGACCACCGACGCTCGTCAGATCCTGAATGACACCCTGGCCGCCGGGCTGGATGCTGCCGCACCCGCTATCGTCCTGGCTGTCTATCACCGCGGCCAGCTCGTCTATGAGCGTGCCTGCGGCTACCTGGATCCGGAAACTGCTCGCCAGCCGACCCGATCTGATACCCTCTTTGACCTGGCCTCGGTGACCAAGCTGTTCACCACCACGGCCTTCCTGATGCTGCTGGCGGAGGGTCGCGTCGCGCTTGAGGGGCGGGTTGCTGACGTGATCCCAGAGTTGACCCGCTATGGCCCACGCCCGATTGAAGGCGGCCAGAACCCCCACACCTTGGAACGCTTGCCGGCTGAACACCCCACCGATCGGCGCGTCGATCCCGGCGCAATCACGTTCTTCCACCTGCTGACCCACACCTCCGGCCTGGCTCCCTGGCGCGACCTGTTCCTGAACGTCGGGCCAACACCGCCCCCGCCCGGCCAGCCTGACCCGCTTCCCCATCGGGCGCGGCTGGAGAAAGCGCTTGATCTGATCGCCGGGTATCCCTTTGTGGACGAGCCGGGCCGGACGGTCAACTACAGCGACCTGGGCCTGATCCTGCTGGGGGAGGCCGTCCGGCGGCTGGACGGCGCGGAGACGCTGGCGGAGACCATCGCCGCGCGGGTGACCGGCCCGCTGGGCCTGACCCAGACTACCTTTAACCCCCTTGATACTGCCCGCTGCGCACCGACGGAGTTCGATGCCCGCTGGCGCGGGCGACGTTGCCAGGGCGAGGTACATGATGAGAACGCCGCCAGCCTGGGCGGGATCGCCGGACATGCCGGGCTGTTCAGTACAGCGGCGGAGCTGGCCCGCTTTGGCCAGCAGTGGCTGGACGCCGTCCGTGGGCGCGCCCCGGACTGGCTGCCGCCCGCCATCGCCCGGCAGGCGACGCGCCGCCAGGCCGGGGACCGCGGCCTGGGCTGGACGATCCGCCCGCAGCCGTGCGGCGAATGTTCTGCCGGGGAGCGTTTCAGCCCGGCCAGCTTCGGCCACACCGGCTTCACCGGTACATCGTTATGGATCGATCCGGAGCGTGAGCTGGTGGCCGCGCTGCTGACCAACCGTGTCTACCATGGCCGCGACCCGGCGGCGATCACCGCCTTCCGCCCGCGCGTCCATGACGCCCTATGCGCCTGGCTGGACTCATGAAGCGGCTGGCTTCCGGTCGCTGACAACCCGGCGCTCGCCGTTGCTGGCGCTCGCGCCGCCCTGCTATACTCGCGGTGAATCTGCTGGAGAAGCCATGCGCGCCCTGCTCAATACACGCGGTGGGCGGTTGTTGCCGCCGCTGATCTTCGGTTTGCTGCTGATTGTGCTCTGGGAAGCGATTTACCGGAGCGGGCTGTACCCGCCGTTTCTTGTCCCGGCCCCGGCGGAGGTTGGCGGGCGGTTGCTGAGTGCCCTCGCTGATGGCACGCTGCTCCGCCACGCGCTGGTGACGCTGCAGGCTGTGCTGCTGGGCCTGTTCCTTGGGGCGGGCACGGCCCTGGTGCTGGGCTATCTGATCGCCCGCAGCCTGTTGCTGGAACGCGCACTGACGCCTTACATCGTCGCCCTGCAGGCCGTGCCGACGGTGGCCATCGCCCCGTTGCTGGTGATCTGGTTTGGCTCCGGGCTGACCAGCAAAATCCTGATCTGCGCCCTGATTGTCTTCTTCCCCATGCTAGTCAACACGATCGTCGGCCTGCGGAGCGTCCCGGCTGACCTGCGCGACCTGATGCGCGTGCTGGAGGCCTCCCGCTGGCAGACATTACGCCACCTGGAAGCGCCCGCCGCGCTGCCCGTCCTGATGGGCGGGCTGAAGGTTAGCGCTACGCTCTCGGTGATCGGCGCGGTGGTGGGAGAATTCGTCAGCGCGCGGGCCGGGCTGGGCTTTCTGGTCAACACGTCGCGCAACGTATTCGATACGCCGCTGATGATCGCGGCTACCCTCACGCTGGCGGCCCTGGCTCTCAGCCTGTACGGGCTGGTCGCCCTGCTGGAACGGCGACTGATCGCCTGGCAGCGGCGGTCCCGCTAGGAGCAGGGAAACCGCAGCGAAGCAGCCTATGCCGGTCGCGAATCGTCCGGCGCGGCGGCGATCTCCACCGTGCCCAGTCCTCCCTTGAGCGTGATCGACAGGGTGGCGGACACGGGCGCGATCCCTGCTACGGCCCAGGCCGTCTCACTCCCCGCCGGCACAAAATGTCCTTCGTCGACGATCACCTCGCCCAGGCGGATCTCGCTGCGGATGATCGCCGCCGCGCCCGCCGGGATACGCAGCCGGGTGCGCCCACCGCTGATCTGCAGCGTCACGTCTCCGGCAGCCGGGAGCGTGGCCTGTAATGTCGTGCCGCCCGCCTCCAGTGTCAGCTTTTCAACGGGCAGATGGGTCAGGTCAAGGCTGGCGGCACTGGCGCCCAGCCGCAGCCGGATACTCGTCCAGGTTGCCGCCGGGCTGAGGGCCAGCTGCCAGGCCGCCCGCTGGCGAATCAGGCTCACCGGCTGGCCGAGCGTGACACTGACGCCCTCTGCGGCGCGCCTGACGTGCGTCCGCGCCGGGCCGCTGGCCGCCCCGCTGATCAGGGTGCCGGGTGGGGCATCACCGGACAGGGTCAATTCGCCCGCGCCGAAGGTGAGGTCAAGCCGGGCGCGCACTGCGCCGTCCAGCGGCACATCAAGCGTGGTCTGCTCCCGCGCCGCCGCGCCGGGCCAGACCGCCCGCCAGAGGAGCAGGGCCGCCCCCAGCAACACCAGGAAGGGCAGCACCTGCAGGGCCGCCCCCGGCGCAACCCCGCTGATCTCCAGGGTCAGCGCCGCCGCCAGCGCCACGATTACGATCCCGCCGATCACCCGTCGTAACATGTCTACCCCGCTTTCCCATTATCTGCCCAGGCCCCGCCTATTGTACCGCCCTGCCGGCAGGATTATGGGAGAAATCACACCCTGTTTCTGATGCTCAGCACTTGTGCATTCTGGCTCATTTTTATTATGCTAGACGCTTAGCGGGTGCATTCCGCACCATCATCATTGCCTCACACCCTGCACTCGCCAACAGTTTGCCGGCCTTGCACAGCACAAAGGGAGTAGCGGATGAGCGACGTGAAGAAGATGGTGCCGAGCGATATCGAGATCGCCCAGGCCGCTGACCTGCGGCCCATTCTGGAGATAGCCGCCAAGATTGGCCTGACCGAAGAGGACCTGGACCTCTTCGGCAAATACAAGGCCAAAGTCCACCTCGACGTCCTGAAGAAGTTCGCCGACCGTCCCCAGGGCAAGTACATCGACGTTACTGCCATCACCCCCACCCCCCTTGGCGAGGGCAAGACCACCACTACTGTCGGCCTGGTGCAGGCGCTGGGCAGCGAACTGGGCAAGAACGTGGTCGCCTGTATCCGCCAGCCCAGCATGGGGCCGACCTTCAACATCAAAGGTGGGGCAGCGGGTGGCGGGTACAGCCAGATCATCCCCATGGAGGACTTCAATCTCCACCTGACTGGCGACATCCACGCTATCAGCGTGGCCCACAACCTGGTCGCCGCCGCAATCGACAGCCGCATGTATCATGAGAGCCGCCAGTCAGATGAGGGACTGGCCAAGCGTGGCCTGCGCCGCCTGGACATCGACCCGGCCACGATCACCTGGAACCGGGTGGTTGATGTCTGCGACCGCAGCCTGCGCGAGATCCAGATCGGTTTCAACGATGACAAGCTGGCCGATGGCTCCCCCAGCCCGATCTTCCCGCGCAAAACCGGCTTTGACATCACCGTGGCTAGCGAGCTGATGGCCATCCTGGCTCTGACCACCGGCCTCAAAGACCTGCGCGAGCGGGTTGGACGGGTCGTCTTTGCGCTGGACAGACAGGGTAAGCCGATCACCCTGGAAGACCTGGGTGTGGCCGGGGCGGTGACCGTCCTGCTCAAGGACGCCATCATGCCCAACCTGATGCAGACGCTGGAAGGCCAGCCCGCTTTTGTCCACGCCGGGCCGTTCGCCAATATCGCTCATGGCAACAGCAGCATCATTGCCGACCAGATCGCGCTCAAGCTGGCCGATTACGTGGTTACCGAAAGCGGCTTTGGTGCGGACATCGGCATGGAGAAGTTCTTCGACATCAAGTGCCGCTACTCTGGCCTGATCCCCAATGTGGTTGTGCTGGTTGCTACCGTCCGCGCCCTCAAGATGCATGGCGGCGGCCCCAAGGTCACGCCCGGCGCGCCGCTGGCCGCGGAATACACCGAAGAAAACCTGGAACTGCTGGAAAAGGGTCTGGAAAACCTGGGCGTGCACATCCGCAATGCCCGACGCTTTGGCGTCCCGGTGGTGGTGGCGGTCAACAGCTTCGCCACCGACACCGACGCCGAGCTGGAGATGATCCGCCGCTACGCCGAGGGACAGGGCGCCTATGCCGCTGTCAAGACTACTCACTGGGCCGATGGCGGGGCAGGGGCGCGGGCGCTAGCGGAGGCCGTCGTGGAAGCCTGCGAGCAGCCCAGCAACTTCCAGTTCCTCTACCCGTTGGAGTGGTCGATCAAGCAGAAAATCGAGCATATCGCCAAAGAAATTTACGGCGCAGCCGGGGTGACTTACGAACCACTGGCCGAGCAGCAAATCGCCGCCTACGAGAAGGCGGGCTTTGGCCGGTTGCCAATCTGCATGGCCAAGACCCACCTGAGCCTGAGCCATAATCCCGATCTCAAGGGCGCGCCGAAAGGCTTCACCCTGCCCGTGCGCGAGGTACGGGCCAGCGTTGGCGCGGGTTTCATTTACCCGCTGATCGGTACGATGAGCACCATGCCCGGCATGGCCACCCACCCAGCCTACATGGATATTGACATCGATCTGGAAACCGGCAGGATCGTCGGCATGTTCTAGAAAGCCATCCGTAAAACCGCTTTGGCGTGCTCAGGCAAGGGCTTAAGGCCCCCTTGCCATGCTCCCACAATACGTCCTGACAGTTCTGGCAGCGCCTCTAACCGGCGCTGCCATCCTTTTGTGGGGATCGGCGGTTAACGAATGAAGGGCGTAACAACGGATTAGCGCTACCCGCTACCCGCTACCACGTTACAATCACAACGGTTGATCCCTGTCTCGCCGAAAGACACTTTGTTATGGCCACTTCTGTTGCAGTGACCCGCGCCCCTTACATCCGCGACCGCTACACCTGGCTGGCCTATGGCATGCTGGCTTACTTTGCCTACCTTCAGGCCGCGCTGGGGCCGGTGATGCCTTTTCTGCGGGCCGAATTGGGCCTGAACTTCACCCTGGCCGGGCTGCACATCAGCGCGATGGCAACCGGCATGATCTTCGCCGGGCTAACCGGCGCGGCGCTGGCCGCCCGGCTGGGTCGTCCGGCGGTGTTCTGGGGCGGCGGGGGCGGGATGGCTGCCGGGGCGCTGCTGTTGATCGTCGGCGCGTCGCCGACAGTGACGATTGGCGGGGCACTGGTGATGGGTGTTTTCGGTACGTACCTGCTTAACATGATCCCGGCCACGCTCGCCGACCTGCATGGCGCCAACCGCGCCACCGCCGTAACCGAAGCCAATGTCGCTGCCAGCGTTGCTTCCACCCTGCCGCCGATCATCATCGGCCTGCTGGCCGGGACGGTCATCACCTGGCGCGGGGCCTTCTGGCTGGGGGTGGTCGCCTGGGCGACGGCGCTGCTGCTGGCCCGCCGGATCGCCCTGCCTGCACCAGTCCTCACGACCGGCCAGGCCGGGCGCGGGCCGCTGCCGCGCCGTTTCTGGCTGGTGTGGGTCATGATCGTGCTGCTGGTGGCGGCGGAATGGAGTGTGGTGGCCTGGAGCGCCGACTTCATGGCCGGGCCGGTCGGGCTGGACCGGGCGCTAGCCTCCGGGCTGATGACGGCCTTCTTCGGGGCGATGGTCGTCGGCCGCTTTGTCGGCAGCCGCCTGACCCGTCGCATGGACACAGCGACTCTGCTGCCGATGGCGCTGGCCCTGGGGATCAGCGGATTCCTGCTGTTCTGGCTGGCGCGGACCCCGGCGCTGAACGTGGTCGGTCTGTTCGCGGCAGGGCTGGGTGTAGCCAATCTTTTTCCCCTGTCGCTGGCCTGGGCGACCACCATTGCCGGTGACCAGACTGATCGGGCCAGCGCCCTGATCTCCCTGGCGGCAGGGTTGGCCATCCTGATCGCGCCGCAAACGCTGGGCGCTGCCGCTGACGCCATCGGCCTGGCGCGGGCGATGGGGCTGGTGGCGATCCTGCAGCTGGCGGCGGGGGGTGTGATGATCGCCGCCCGGCGGGAGCGGTAGCAGCTGGCGGCGGCGCGCCCCAAACGCTCACCATCCTTTCATCCGGCGGGCCCGGCCTCCACGCTACAATCCGTGCCAGTGATTCTGGCTTACTGGAAAGTGTGAGTGTTGCGATGACTCTGTCAGCTCCTCCCCGCATGGCCGCCCTGCCGATTATCGGCAATGCCATCGACTTCGCCCGCGATTCCACCGCGCTGCTACGGCGCGGCTATGAGCAGTACGGCAATGTGTTCGCCATCCAGCTGGGCAGCAAGCCCGCCGCCGTGCTGATCGGCCCGGAGCTTCATGCGCAGTTCTTTGAGCTGACGGATAAAAACCTTTCCATGCGGGAGGCCTACCAGTTTCTGGTGCCGATGTTCGGCGAAGTGCTGTTCGCCGCCCCGACGCAGGAAGACTATCTGGAGCAGCGGCGGGTGATGTCGCCCATTCTCAGTGGGCGCAAGATGGCCGGTTACATCCGCCAGATGGACCGCGAGATCACCGCCTGGATCGCCGCGCAGGGCGCCAGCGGGACGTTCGACCTCAACGAGTTTGCCCAGCATATCACCATGTACACTGCGGCACGCTGCTTCATGGGTGACGAATTCCGCGAGCGCATGGGGGATGAGTTCGCCCGGCTGTACCGCGAGATCGCCCGCGGCATCGATTTTCTGCTGCCGCCGCACCTGCCGCTGCCCAAGTTCATCGCCCGCGACCGGGCCAAAGCCCGTCTGCGCGTTCTGGTGGACGACCTGATTGCCCACCGTCGGGGACGCAGCGCGGATTACGACGATTTCATCCAGGAGCTGGTCGACGCCCGCCTGGACAACGGCCAACCTATGCCGCCGGAGATGGTCACCAACGCCATCATCGGCTTCGTGTTTGCCGGGTATGAGACGACCTCGGCTCATCTGACCTGGGCGTTGATCCGCCTGCTGCAACACCCGACCTTTACGGCAAAAGTGATCGCTCAGGTGGACGAGGTGCTGGACGACGTGGAGACGTTTTCCACGGCGGAATTGCGCGCCCTGGAAACCCTGCAATGGACGCTGATGGAGATCGAGCGGCTGGACCCGGCAGCGGGGATGTTGCTGCGCTATGTGCGCGAAGGCTTCGATGCCGGTGGTTACCACATTCCCGCGGGCTGGCTGGCTATGGTTAGCCCGGCGGTGGCTCACCGCCTGCCGGAGCTATTCACCAACCCGGACAGCTTCGATCCGGAGCGTTTCAGCCCGGAGCGCGCCGAGCACAAACAGCATCCCTTTGCTCTGATCGGTTTCGGCGGCGGGCTGCACAAGTGCTGGGGGATGAGCTTCGCCACTAACGAGATGGTTGTCATCCTGGCGCGGTTGTTCCAGGCGTTCGAGCTATCCCTGGGGGAACAGGAGATCGTTATCGATCGCGGCCAGCAGATCCGGCGGCCCCGGTCGCCCTTCCCGATCCACTACTGCCGCCGTTGAAACGGACTACCGATCGGAAGGGAACAGCGATGGCGCGCGGAGGTAGCGACACGAGGGCTTGGCGCTTTTGGGGCGCGGGCGGGATAATCAGTCCTGTACGCGAAGGGCTGAATGTCATACCGATGGAGAGAAGATGAGCAAAATCGATTGGATCGAGCAGGAGATCGCCGCCCTTAAGGAGCAGGGGCTGTTCACCCACATCCGCACGGTCGAAAGCCCGATGGGCGCCTGGATTCAGGTGGACGGCAAGCGCGTGCTGAACTTCTGCGCCAACAACTACCTGGGTCTGGCCAACCACCCCCGGCTGGTACAGGCCGCCAAGGCCGCCATCGACCGCTACGGAGTCGGCCCTGGCGCGGTGCGCACCATCGCCGGGACGATGTCCCTGCATGTCGAGCTGGAAAAGCGCCTGGCTGCTTTCAAGAAGGTGGAAGATGTCGTCACGTTCCAGAGTGGCTTTAACGCCAATCTGGCGACCATCCCGGCGCTGGTAGGCCGCGAAGACGTGATCTTCTCCGACCGCCTCAACCACGCCAGCATCATTGACGGCTGCCGGCTGAGCCGGGCCAGGATCGTCGCTTACGAGCACAATGATCCGGACGATCTGCGCCGGCAGATCGCCGAAGTGAAGGCGTCCGGTGAGTACCGGCGGATGCTGATCGTCAGCGACGGGGTGTTCAGCATGGACGGTGACATCGCCCCCCTCCCGGCGCTCTACGAGATCGCTCAGGAGCACGACATCCTGCTGATGGTCGATGACGCGCACGGCGAAGGGGTGCTGGGCGAAGGAGGCCGCGGCATTGTCGATCATTTTGGCCTGCACGGCAAAGTTGACATCGAGATCGGCACGATGTCCAAGGCGTTTGGCGTGGTCGGCGGCATTGTGGCCGGGAAGAAAACGATCATCGACTGGGTTCGCCAGCGTGGGCGACCTTTCCTGTTCTCCAGCGCTATGACCGTCCCGGACGCAGCGGCGTGCCTGGCGGCAGTTGACGTGCTGGAGGAATCGACCGAACTGGTCGATCGCCTGTGGCGCAACGCCAACTACTTCAAGCGGGAGATGAAGGCGCTCGGCTTTGACATCGGCCACAGCGAAACGCCGATCGTGCCGGTCATGCTGGGGGAAGCTCCGCTGGCCCAGCGCTTCAGCCGGGAGTTGTTTGAGGCGGGGGTGTTCGCCATGGCCATCGGTTACCCGACTGTCCCGCAGGGCAAGGCGCGCATCCGGGTGATGAATACAGCTGCTCACAGCCAGGATGACCTGGACTTCGGTCTGGAGGCGTTCGCCAAGGTAGGTCGCGCCCTGGGGGTGATTTCCTAGCCTCATCAAGTATCGCTTTGCACCGGGAACAGAAGCCGTGGTGTCGGGTCATCGCCCGGCGCCGCGGCTTTTATCGTCTCCGGCCATAGGCATCGGGCAGACAGTTCGGGTTTATAATGCATAAAGACTGGATGGTGCTGGGGCCAACGGCGCAGCAGGCTCAGGAGGGGATGGTCATGCGAGGGAAGAACAGGCGGGGCAGTCCGCTGGCGGCGTTGCTGGTGCTGATCCTGCTGGCAGGCACGATGCTGGTGGGCGCAGGCCCTGCCCTGGCCCAGGGCGGGGGGCTTCTGGATGGCAGCTTCAGCGCGGCGCTGGCGCTGCGTCGCGTGCCGGTCAGCGATATCGAAGGGGAAAGCGGCGCGGCCCTGCTCCTGACGCCGGATGGCACGTTAGCAACGCTGGCGGAAAATCCCCAGCGGTTGCACCTGCTGGGCTGGCGGGCCGCTGGCGGCCTGCTGTTCTTGCAGGAGACGCCCGGCGGCACTGTCGAAATCGTACTCCACGACCCCGCTACGGGCAGCCAGACCGTCCTGGCGGCGGGCCTGCCTGCCGAACGGCGCTACGCCCTCACCCCGGATGGGACGCGGATGCTCAGCTGGCCAGCCGGTCCGGAAGTGGCGCTGACGGATGTGCAGGTCTATGACGCGCAAACCATAGCTCCACGGGCAACTCACCGTCTGGATGGTGCTGGTCTGACCGGGGCGGCGCTGGCCGGGCTGACCGGCGATCTGGCGATCTTCTTCGCCCGCCAACCAGCCGATGCCCTGATCGGCGTCAATCTGGTCAGCGGGATGGTGCAGGGGCCAGTGGATGTCCTGGCCCCCGGCGATGGCACGGAGACCGTCACCGGGGCTGTTCTGCGCCCCGGCGGGCCGCTGATCGTGATTGGCCGGGCAACGGCCAAGGGCCTGCCCGCGCTGCATACGCTGGCCCTGGCTGCTGATGGCTGGCCGGCCAGCGTCCCCCGGGAGCCGCGCCCGCTGGCGGCGGCGACCGCACATGATAGCCCCGGTCACGTGCAGCATGTCGCCTGGGCACCGGATGGCTCGACGCTGGCCGTGGTGAACGCCGTCCCCGGCGACTTCAGCGCCAGCAATATTGTGCTGACCTCCACTGACCTGACCAGCTATTCCGCGCCGGTGCGGGCGGCCTTCAATAGCTGCGCCATATTCGCCCCGGATGGCCGCTGGCTGCTCTTTGTGGGGGCGGACGGCGGCTCGCTGCTGGCCGTGCCGACGGCCAACCCCGGCGCTGAACCGCGCAATCTCCTCAGTGACAGCCCGATGCTTGACCTGTGCGAGGCGGCCTGGCAACCAACTCCCGCCGGCGGGGAAGTCAGACCGACGCCGGCAGCCCAGCCCGAAACACTGACGGCAGGCAGCACGGTCATCGGTACGCTCAACGCCGGTCAGCCCGCGCTGGACTACCCCCTGTCCCTGGTGGTGGGGGAGACCGTGACCATCACCATGGAACGCATGAGCGGCGACCTGGACCCGCTGCTGGTGCTCCTGGACCCTGACGGCGTGGAACTGGCCCGCAACGATGACGCCGTGCCACAGGCAGGCGAGAGCGACCTCAACGCGCAGATCGCCGGTTTTTCCGCCCCCCGTAGCGGGACGTACACCGTCCGCGCCACGCGCTTCTTCGAGCAGGAAGGGCTAACCGGCGGAGACTTCCGCCTGAGCGTCATCCCCGGAACACCAGTCCCGGCAGCGACGCCTATCCCTCTGGCAGAAGTTATGCCGATCGCCGTTGGCGAAACCCTGACCGGGGCGCTGGACAATACCCGCTACGCCGCCCGCTACGCGCTGACACTGCAGGCCGGGCAAACGATCGTCATTAGCATGGAGCGCCTGAGCGGCGATCTTGACCCCTATCTGCTGCTCTATGGCCCGGATGGGGCGGAAGTGGCTGCCAATGATGACGCCGTCGTGCCTTTTGGCGGCATCCCGGTTAACGCCCGGATCGACCGCTTCACCGCGCCAGTCAGTGGCCAGTATACCCTTCAGGCCACGCGCTTCGGCGTGGAAAACGGCGCTTCCAGCGGCGAGTACCGGCTGAGCGTGACTGAATCCCAGGCAGCGCTGGCCACAGGAGCCGGTGCGCTCCGCGTGGGCGATACAGTGGAAGACACGATCACGGACGCCCGACCGGTGATCGAGTACACCATCCAGCTGGAAGCCGGGCAAACGATCACGGTGACGATGGAAGCGCTGGACGGCGTGCTCGACCCGTACCTGGTGCTGCTGGATGCCAGCGGGCGCGAACTGGCTAACAACGATGACGCAGCGACGCAGGTCGGCACCAGCACCTACAATGCCCAGATTGCCGGATTTTCCGCCCCGACGGACGGCCTCTACACCATCCGCGCCACGCGCTTCATGGAAGCGGATGGTACCACCAGCGGCCCGTACCGGCTGAGCATCAGCGCGGGCGGCCCGGCGGGCGGCCCGCCGCCTGCGACGCAGGTGGCTGATGGCGGCACGCTGGCAGTAGGCACCAAAGCCAGCGGGGAGATTGGCGGGGATACCTACGCGGTGGAGTATACGATTGTGCTGACCGCCGGGCAGACTATTGCGGTGACCATGGAGGCGGAGAGCGGCGATCTGGACCCGATGATCGTGATCTATGACCCCAGCGGTGGCCTGGCCGCGTACAACGATGATGCAGTCTCGCCGGTGGGCGGCAACCGTTTCAACGCCCAGATCACCGGCTATACAGCTCCCACCGGCGGCGCATACATCATCCGCGCGACCCGCTTTAACATGGACACCGGCACAACCAGCGGGACATTCGTCATCAGCGTGGCGCCGGGGCAGCCGGTCAGCGCCGCAAACGGCGGCCCGATCGCGCTCGGCCAGACCGTCACCGGCGAACTGACCGCTACTACCTTCGCCATTGACTACACAGTCACCCTGGCAGCCGGCGAGCCGATCACGGTCACCCTGATCGCGCTGGACAACCGGCTGGACCCGACGCTGGTCATCCGTGATTCGTTCGGCAACGAGGTGGCCTACAACGATGACGCCGAGCCGCAGGTCGGCGATTCTGAGTATAACGCCCAGATCGTCGGCTATACACCACGCCTGGCCGGGCAATATACCATCCGGGCGACGCGCTTCCTGCAGGAAGGTGGCACCTCGATCGGGCGCTTTGAGTTGCGGGTGGAACCGGGCGGCGCGGAGGGGGGCAGCGTCACCAAGTAGTGGGAAACCGGGAGGCGACAAGAGCAGAAGACAAGTGAAAGTGGCCGAGCAGCCAGGCAGCCGCCCATACAAGCCGTCGGCGGTGCCGGTGGGCAGGGCGGTCTGATCGCGGACATTCCTTTTTATAGACGTCCCCTGTTGTTCCCCCAAAAAGAACCGGGGCGGGAAGCTACACCCCCGCCCCGGACTCAGACCGCGGTGATACGCCTTACAGCGCGGTAATTACGAGATTGTCATAGGCAACAACTGTCTCCGGCGCTTCCAGCGCGTCAGCGCTCAGGGCGATGTAACCCGCCGGGAGCCGGTTGGTGGCCACTGCGTCCAGCAACAGGGTACCGTTGACATAGAAGCGCACCGATGTGCCCTGCACCTCGATGCGGACGTGGTTGGTCGCCCCGACGCCCTGGTTGATCACCTGGCTGAAGGTCGGCTGGACCCAGTTCTGGGTGCTGTTACCGTAGAATTCAGTGCCGACATAGTAACCATCCGCGCTGTACCCCACACGGTAGCAGTCCCCGTTTTCGTTCAGCCGCAAGAGGAAAAAGTGCCAGTTATTGAGCGTGCCACTCACCAGGCGCGAATCGACCTCCAGCACGAAGTCATCAAGGATCGGTGTCGGCCCACTGTACAGAGCAGAGTCATCATACACGTCGCGGATAACCAGTTCACCGTTCCTGAGGTAGACATCGCCGTAGGCGTCGCTGTTCAGCCACCACTCGCCGGTATCTACGCTGAAATCATCGGCAAAGAGCACGCCGGCTGTCGTGACCGGTGTCGGCGGGGCGACCGCACCACCGGGGGCCACCACCAGCACGTTGTCAAAGGCAACCTCGCTGTAGTCCGCCCCGCTCATAGAGGCCACAGCCAGCCCGATATCACCACTGGGAATGGCATTGGCGGGGCTAACCACGCGGTCGATCATGAGGGTGTCGTTAATGAAGAAGCGCACCTGATTGCCGATGGCTTCAATCCGCACGGTATTCGTTGCGCCGACGCCCTGCCGGATGACTGGCGACTGCGTTGGTGTAACCCATTCTTCCACCTGTTCCCCGTTGCGAACCACCTCACCCATGTACCACCCGTCGGCGCTATAGCCAACGCGGTAACGGTTGCTGGCGTCCACATAACGGAAACTGAAGTAGTGCCAGTTATCCAGCGCGCCATCGACCAGCCGCGAATCCACCGTCCAGATGAAGTCGCCCAGGTTCTGGCCCGCCTCGGTATGGGCCGTATACTGGGCGGAGGTGTAGTTACGGATCCGCAATTCACCGCCGGTGATCGTCACCGTGCCGTTCTCGTCCTGGCCGACCCACCAGGTGCCGGTATCCCGCGAGAAATCATCGGCAAAGAGCACGCCGGCTGTCGTGACCGGTGTTGACGGGGCGACCACACCACCGGGGGCCACCACCAGTACGTTGTCAAAGGCAACCTCGCTGTAGTCCGCCCCGCTCAAAGAGGCCACAGTCAGGCCGATATCGCCACTGGAAATGGCATTGGCCGGGCTGACCACATAGTCAATCAGTTGCACGTCGTTGACATAGAAGTGCACCTGGTTGCCGATGGCTTCAATCCGCACGGTATTCGTCGCGCCGATGCCCTGCCGGATGGCCGATGACTGAGCGGGCGCGGCCATTTCCTCGACCCTCTGACCATTGCGCATTACCACGCCCGTGTACCACCCGTCGGCGCTGTAGCTAACAGCATAATAGTTGTTGAAATCCAGCGCCCGGAAAGCAAAGGTGTGCCAGTTATCCAGCGCGCCGCCGACCAGCCGCGAATCCACCGTCCAGATGAAGTCGCCCAGGTTCTGGCCCGCTGTCGTGTAAGTTGCCCCCTCAGCGGTCGTATAGTTGAGTACACGCAGTTCGCCGCCGGTGATCGTCACCGTGCCGTTCTCGTCCTGGCCCAACCCCCAGGTGCCGGTATCCCGCGAGAAGTCATCGGCAAAGAGCACATTGCCGGTCATGGTCGTTGTGGTAACCGGCGTAGGTGGGATGACGGCGCCGCAGACCACGCTCAGCGTGTAGTCGCCAGACGTCGCGCCGGCGGCCTCCGCAAAGCGTGTGGCGTGAATGGTATAGCGTCCTCCAGATAGCGTCTGGATAAGCTGGGCGTTGTAGTTCAGGTTCGGCGCGTCGTCATTCTCCGCCAGCAGGGTGCCATCGAAACTCAACAGCTTCAGGTAGGGGTCCAGGTCACCGCTGGCCTGGAGCATGGTGATGGTGACGGTTTCGTCGGTCTTCAGCATCAGTGTCCAGCTGTGGTCAGGATAGGCATTATTGATCGTGCCCGTCACCTCAACACCGCAGGTCACGTTGCCACCCCCCTGGGCCTGTACAGCAGCCAGGGGAGCGCCCAACAGAATGACTGTCGTCAGAGCGAATAATATCCAGGCAGGTCGTCTTGTCACAGCTCAAATCCTTTCACAGTTGGTTGATGCGGGCGGGAAAATAATCCTGGCTGCGGATACAGCTCTTGGTCCCAGAAAGATAGATGACCTTAATTCATTGTATACCTGGCTGTAACTGGATTCTAGCCCCCTCAAGGTACTGGAGGAACTTCCAGAGCAGGGCAAGCGTCTGGATTCAGCAGGCCAGAAGTCAAGCATGTAAGCCCAAAATGCTCTATGATAAAGGTAGGTAAGGATAGGAATGTTTTTGAACTCCAATGAGGGGGCGCGACGATGCAAATCACTGGCACTACCAAACCTGTCAAATTGCTGGGGCTGATCCTGGCAGCGGCACTGCTGCTGACCATGCTGCCGCCCCGGATAACCCAGGCGCAGGGCAACACGGCGGTTGGCACAATTGTCAACGCGTTTTACCTGAATGTGCGCAGCGGCCCCGGTGTCAACTACCCGGTCGTGCGGCGGCTGGCTTACGGCGATGTGGTCACGCTGGTCGGGCGTAACCAGACCACCACCTGGGTGCAACTACAGGCGGATAGCCCGCAGTGGATCAACGCTTACTATGTGGCGACGACGGGCTGCCTGCTATGCCTGCCGGTGAGCACCGCCGTCGGCGATACTTCCGGCGGTACGGGGACCAACCTGGCCGCCATCGTCACTGGGGCGTACTACCTGAACACCCGGACCGGCCCCGGCGTCAACTACCCGGTGCACCAGCGGCTCTCCCGCGGGCAGGCGCTGACCCTGATCGGGCGTAATGCCGCCGGGACCTGGGTACAGATCGCTTCCGGCAGCGTAGAATGGGTGAACGCGGCTTACCTGACGATCTACGGCAACCGCTACAGCCTGCCCGTCAGCACGGCGACCGGCCAGCCAGTGCCCACCCCCATCCCGCCCAGTGACCCGTACCTGGCGACGGTGATCAACACTGACAGTCTGAACGTGCGCAATGGCCCCGGCCCCGGCTATGCGATTGTGCGACGCGTGGTGCCGGGCGATCAGTTCCGTCTGATTGGGCGCAACCTGGACGGCTCCTGGGTGCAACTGCAGCCGGTCACTGCCAGCCAGGAGTGGGTGAACGCCCGCTATGTGCGGACGAACGGCGGCATGATCGCTTACCTGCCGATCACCAGCGCCACCACGCCCGGCCCGGTCACCCCGCCGCCTGCCACGCGTACGCATGTCGTCCAGGCTGGCGAGACGCTCTACCGCATCGCCCTGATGTACGGCGTCAGCCTGCCGGTGCTGGCCGCTTATAACGGCATCTACGACTACAACCGTATCTACGTCGGGCAGGTGCTCGTCATCCCCTAGCGCGGAACGCGAGCGTCTGAATCGGTCTGGAGCAGAAGCAAACGGGGCGGGTCTGCCTGTGACCCGCCCCGCTGGCTTCCCGCCCTATCCACTATAACGCCCGCAGGATGGCCCGCACTGGCCCGCCGCAGACGCCCGCCAGTTTGAGCGGCAGGGCGATCAGTTCGTACTCGCCATCCGGCACACCGCACAAGACCAGGTTTTCCAGCACGGCCAGCCCGCGCGCAAACAGGCGGTGATGCCCCGTCAACCCTTCCCCGCCGAAGGCATCGACAGAGGGAACATCCAGACCCAGCAAGATGGCGCCCTGATCAGCCAGCCAGTCGATCAGTTCCGGCGTCGGGTAAGGGAAAGCCGGGTCAAAGCGCTCGTCAGGCACATCGCTGTACCAGGTGTGCAACAGGATACGCTGCACCCCGCCCAGATCATGGCCGTCCAGGTCGGCGGGCGTGATACCCCCGGCCCGTCGGCCTACGCTGATCACCCGCGCCGGCCCCAGAAACGGCTCCAGTGGCAGGTCCGCCGGGTGCACGGGCAAGCCTTCTGTGTGCCAGGGGGCGTCCATATGCGTGCCCGCATGGGCCGACAGGCTGAGCGTGGTCAGGTTGACGGCATCGCCTGCGGCCAGGCTCAGTTCCTGGTGAAAGGTGACCAGCGCGTCCCCCGGCCAGACGGCCAGCGCGGGCGATATCGTGCGGGTGATGTCAAAAAGCTGCGCCATGGTGGTTCTCCCCTGTTCATCCCCGGAAGAAGTGTTCTCTACATGGCAGCGGGCCGCTTTCTCATTGATCATCTAGGCCTCTTTAAGCCAGCGTTCACCTGCTTGCGCTAGGCTCTGCCGTAAGCGATCCTAACGTGTTATGCCGCGCTGAAGCAACCGCGCGATCAGGAGGGAAGGCGAACTATGTCTTCATTGAGACAACGGCTAGTCTGGATGCTGGCCGGAGCAGTCATCACCGGGCTGGGGCTGGCAGGGATTGCCCTGTGGCAGCCGCCCGGTCCGGCAGCCAGCGTCAGTGCCCAGAGCAGCGTCAGCCTGACTGATCTGGAAACCCGCTTTGTCGACCTGTACCGCCAGGCCAATGGTTCGGTTGTCAGCATCCAGGTGGTGGAAGAAGATGGCTTCGGGCAGGGTTCGGGGTTTGTCTACGACACTGCCGGGCATATCGTCACCAACCATCATGTCGCCGGCGAGGCGGTGCAGATCAGCGTCGTCTTTGCCAATGGGACACGCGCCAGCGCCGAACTGGTTGGCTCCGACCCGGATAGCGACCTGGCCGTCATCAAAGTCGACCCGGCGGATGCCCCGACCCTCAAGCCGCTGCCGCTGGGTGATTCCGACGCGCTGCAGGTTGGGCAGATGGTGGTGGCCATCGGCAACCCGTTCGGCCTTTCGGGCACGATGACCACTGGCATCGTCAGCGCGCTGGGGCGCAGCCTGCCCGCCCAGAGCACCGATCTGGAAGGCGGCAGCTTTACCACGCCGGACATCATCCAGACCGACGCGGCGATCAATCCCGGCAATTCCGGTGGCCCGCTGCTCAACCTGGCGGGCGAGATGGTAGGCGTCAATACCGCCATCCGCTCGTCAACCAGCCAGAACAGCGGCATCGGTTTTGCCGTGCCCTCGGGACTGGTGGCGCGGGTAGTGCCAGCCCTGATCCGGGATGGAAGCTACAAATACCCCTGGCTGGGCATCGCCGGTCGTACGCTGGACTCGGCCACTGCTGAGGCGATGGGCCTGGGGCGCGGGCAGACCGGTATTCTGGTGGCCTCGATCTCCCGCAACAGCCCGGCCCAGCGCGCCGGTCTGCGCGGCAATGACCGCGAGGTCACGCTAGAAGGGCAGACGGTAGGCATCGGCGGCGATGTGATCGTCAGCGTGGATGGGCAGCCGCTGGCTGAGTTTGACGATCTGGTGCATTACCTGGTCACTCAGGCCTCGGTAGGGCAGACGATCCGCCTGGGCATCCTGCGGGATGGACAGACAATCGAGGTGCCGGTCACGCTGGCGGCCCGCCCGTAACCGGTACGGCCTCAGAGGAGCGGGCGTAGCGGCGGGGATGCGCTTCCGCCGCTACGCTGATTCATCGCCCCCGTGGCCGGGACGCGCCTGGCGGTGGCGTCGCTCCAGTTCAGCGCGGATGTCGTCTGGCGTCAGGCCGCGGTAGGCCAGCAGCACCAGACTGTGGTAAACCAGGTCAGCCAGTTCCGCGATCAGGCGTTCATCGCTCTGGCTGTGGGCGGCCACCACCACCTCGATCGCTTCTTCCCCCACCTTCTGGGTGATGCGCGGCAGGCCCTCCGCAAAGAGCCGGGCGGTATAGGACTCTTCCGGCGGGCTGCCCCGGCGGGACTGGATGACGGCGAACAGGGTGTCGACGAAGTCGCTCATTCCGCCGCCTCCTCTCCCGGCGGCAGCACTTCATCCAGGCTGCGGAAGAAGCACGATATGGCCCCGGTGTGGCAGGCCGGGCCAGCCGGACGCACCTTGACCAGCAGGACATCGGCGTCGCAATCGACGTAGATGGCTACAACATCCTGCGTGTTGCCGGAGGTGGTACCTTTGTGCCATAGTTCGCCCCGGCTGCGGCTCCAGAAGTGCGTCTGGCGCGTCTGGCGGGTCAGGCGGAGCGCCTCCTCGTTCATCCAGGCGACCATCAGCACCATGCCGGTGGCGGCGTCCTGCACGACTGCCGGGATCAGGCCCTGTTCGTTCCAGTGAAGAGTCATCGTGGTTTCGCGCTCCTCTGCCAGCAGGATACGGCTGCGCGGTTGCGCGGCGGATTATACCATAGCCCCGTCCGGTCACCGCTGCTACACCCGAACTGCCGCAACCCGCTGCCTGCTGCCCCCCTTCACATAAGCGGGCGCTGGCGGCGCAGCGGCCTCCTGGCCCCCGGTGGTATAATCGAAGTTGCGTCGGAAGTCGCTTGCGAGTAGAATATATGTGCTAATGCAGGCCGCCGCAGGGCCGGAGTACGGGCGGCGGCGGGATATTCCCGGGGCGGGCGCGCGGTATGCGGCGGGGCGCGCCAGCCAATCGGCGTCGTTTTTGTCACCGGCCGCATTGTCCGGCTTTACCGGTAGCAATACTGATGGGAGAACAGAACATGATTGATGAAGGCCGCCAGAAAGCCCTCAGCGCCGCCCTGGACGATCTCGCCAAACGCTATGGCGACGGCGCAATCCTGCGCCTGGGTGATGCCCGTCACCTGCAGGTTGAAGTTATCCCCACCGGGGCGCTGCCCCTGGATATCGCCCTGGGCGTCGGCGGCATCCCCCGTGGCCGGGTGACCGAGATCTACGGCCCGGAAAGCGCCGGCAAGACCACCCTCTGCCTGCATGTCATCCGCGAGGCGCAAAAGCGCGGTGGCATTTGCGCCTTTGTGGATATGGAGCATGCCCTCGACCCGAATTTCGCTGCTCGCATCGGCGTGGACATCGACAACCTGTACATCAGCCAGCCGGATACCGCCGAGCAGGCCCTGGAGATCACCGAGTCGCTGGTGCGTTCCGGGGCGATCGACGTGATCGTGGTCGATTCGGTAGCCGCGCTGGTGCCCCGTGCCGAGATCGAAGGCGAGATGGGCGACAGCCATGTCGGCCTGCAGGCCCGGCTGATGAGCCAGGCGCTGCGCAAGCTCAGCGGCGCGATCAAGCAGAGCCAGACCGCCGTGCTCTTCACCAACCAGCTCCGCGAGAAGATCGGCGTCATGTTCGGCTCCCCGGAGACGACCACTGGCGGGCGGGCGCTCAAGTTCTACGCCAGCGTGCGGATCGATATCCGCCGCGTGCAGGGAATCAAGCAGGGTGGCGAGGTGGTCGGCAACCGCACCCGCGTGCGCGTGACCAAGAACAAGGTCGCGCCGCCTTTCAAAGAGGCCGAATTTGACATGATGTACGCCGACGGCATCAGCCGCGAGGGCAGCGTGCTGGATATCGCCGTCGAGATCGGCCTGGTGGAAAAGCGCGGTGCGTTCTTCCGCTACAATGAAGGGGCGCTGGGCCAGGGGCGCGAGAACGCCAAGGAATACCTCAAGGAGAACCCGGCCCTGACCGATGAGCTGGAGGACGAAATCCGCCGGCACTTCAACCTGCCGCCGCTGTTCATGACGGTTGACGATAGCGCCGCCCCCGGCCCGGACGCCGCCAAGCGTCCCCGCCGCAAGAAGGGCGAATAGGCGCGTCACCCACCGAAGATCAGGCAGGTCGGGGGCTTGCCATGGCGCTGATTGGCGCGGGCCGCCTGAGCAAGGCGGCCTCGGCGGCGCTGATAAAGGGGCGGCGAGTCGTGCAATTTCACCAGATCGCCCTTGCCCGCCGGCCAGGGAGGACTATAATACGTTGCCGCTGTGCGGGGCTGGGCATCTGGCCTCTGCGGCTCTGGCAGCCTGGCTGCCAGTCCACTTCAACCCCACAGGGCCGATCGGTTATCCGCTCAGCGGCCCTGCTGCGTTGTCGTGACTCAGATAGCTCCGGGCCTGGTGCAGGCCTGGCGTTGAAGAGCGCAGGGTGAGCAGAACGTCTGGCGCGCAGCGATCAGGGGGCAAAGCCATTCAGGAGCATTTCCCCGATTCGTCAGCCAGCAGTCTTAGTCAAGGATACTGCCCACGTCCTTTGTGTGCAGCCGCTCATGCAGCCCGATCGCGGGCACGGGGGCGCACAGGGGGCAAGTTAACATGCAAACCGCAAACGCCAGAGTCAACCACTTCTCACTTCGCCGACTGCTCCTCGGACAACCGTTGCAGACCAAGGAGCTGCCACACCAGGCGGTCAACAAGCCAATCGGGTTGGCTGTCTTCGCGTCAGACGCGATCTCATCCACCGCTTACGCCACTGAAGAAATCCTGATTATCCTGAGCATGGCCGGCGTCAGCGCCGCCGTGCTGAGCCTGTCAGTGCCCATTGCGATAGCCATCGCGGTCTTGCTGATTATCGTGACCATCTCCTACCGCCAGACGATCTACACCTATCCCAACGGCGGCGGAGCCTATATCGTCGCCCGCGACAACTTCGGCGAGGTCGCGGCCCAGGTGGCCGGGGCAGCGCTGCTGACCGATTACATCCTGACCGTCGCCGTGAGTATCTCCTCTGGCGTGGCCCAGATCACGTCGGGCTTCCCGGCGCTGCTGCCCTACCGGGTGGAACTGGCCGTCGGATTCATCATGATGATGATGATCATCAACCTGCGCGGGGTGAAGGAGAGCGGCCGCATCTTCGCTGTGCCGACCTACTTCTTCCTGGCGATGATGTTCCTGACGCTGGGCATCGGGTTTATCCGGGTCCTCACCGGCACGCTGCCTACCGTAACCGGCGTGGAGGTGATTCAACATGATGTGCTGCAGCCGGTGACGCTCTTCCTGATCCTGCGGGCGTTCTCCAGCGGTAGTGCCGCGCTGACCGGCATCGAGGCTATCTCCAACGGCATCACAGCCTTCAAGGAACCGCGCAGCCATAACGCGGCGGTCACCCTGCTGTGGATGAGCGGCATCCTGATCACGCTCTTCCTGGGCATCACCGTCATGGCCCAGCAAATCCACGCCATGCCCAGCCATACCGAGACGGTGATCTCGCAGATCGCCCGCACCATTCACGGGGCAGATAACATCCTGTACCTGCTGACACTGGCCGGGACATCGCTGATCCTGTTGATGGCAGCCAATACCAGCTTCGCTGACTTCCCACGCCTGGCCGCCCTGGCCGCCAGCGATGGCTTCCTGCCGCGCCAGCTCACTTACCGCGGTGGCCGTCTGGTCTTCTCCTGGGGTATCGTTATCCTGGCCCTGCTGGCCTCTATGCTGGTGATTTTGATGCGGGCCAATACCACCGCCCTGATCCCACTGTACGCCATCGGCGTCTTCCTCAGCTTCACCATCTCGCAGAGCGGCATGGTCAAGCACCTGTGGAAGATGGGCCACCTCAAGCCGGGCGAAAAGGCGCAGGGTCTGGAAACCACTCTGGAATACGACCCCCACTGGGCCAAGAAGATGGTCATCAGCGCCATCGGCGCGGTGGCGACCTTCATCGTGATGATGATCTTTGCCATCACCAAGTTCACCAGCGGGGCGTGGTTTGTGATCGTGCTCATCCCGCTGCTGGTCCTGATCTTCTTCCGCATCCACAAGCATTACCAGCGGGTGGCCAGGGCACTCAGCATGGAAGGTGTCCGGCCCGACATCCGTGAACGCCCCGTGCAAACGATCGTCCTGATTGACGATGTGCACAACGAGACCACCCGGCTGGTCAACTTCGCCAAGTCGCTCGGCCATCCCTGGACGGCCCTGCATGTTTCGGTCAACCCGGAAAAGACGCGCATCGTCCGCAAGAAGTGGGAGGAGCGCATCGGAGAGGGCGAGCTGGTTGTGCTGGATTCGCCCTACCGCCTGCTTTCCGACCCGATCGCGCAGTATGTGCAGCAAATCCGGCAGAAGGACCCGGAGGGCTTCATCCATGTGGTGATGGGCCACCTGGCCATGCCTAACTTCTGGGAGCAGGCGTTGCATCAGAACAGCGCCCTGATCTTCAACCTGACGCTCAGCCAGATGGAAAACGTGGCGGTGACAATCATCCCCTTCCAGATTCGGACCTAGCTCAGCCCGCCTGGCGCCCTCAGGCCCAGGGCTGGAGGAACTACCGATGCGCTTAGGCATTATCGGCCTGCCGCAAAGCGGCAAAACAACCATCTTTAACGCCCTGACTGGCCAGAATCTGCCGACTGGCTTCAGCGGTTCCGGCCAGATGGAAGTCCATACCGCCGTCGTGCCCGTGCCCGACGAGCGAGTGGACTTCCTCAGCGCCCTTTACCGGCCCAAGAAGACCACCTATGCTACCGTGACTTACAAGGACATCGGCGGGCTGGAGGCCGGGCTGGGCGAAGGCGGGCTGAGCGGCCCGCTGCGCAACGAGCTGGCCCAGGTTGATGGCTTCGTACATGTGGTGCGGGTCTTCGCCGATGACAGCGTACCACACCCGCAGGGGAGCATCGATCCCGCCCGCGATGTGGCCATCCTGGATGGCGAGTTCCTGCTGCTGGACCTGATCACGGTGGAGCGGCGGCTGGAACGCCTGAAGGACGAGTGGAACAAGAAACCGGATACACGCCGTCAGAACGAGCTTGAGACGGCCCTGATGGAGCGCCTGCACGCCCACCTGGAGGCAGAACGCCCCCTGCGCGAGCTGGCGCTGACCGCCGATGAGATCAGGCTGATCAGCGGCTACGGCTTGCTGACGCTCAAGCCGATGCTGCTCCTCTTTAACTGCGGGGATACAGTCATCCCACCTGCTGAGTTGTTGCACGACGACGCCCACGATCCAGCCCACATGATCAGCCTGCAGGGAAGGGTTGAGGCCGAGATCGCCCAGCTTGAGCCGGACGACCGCGCCCTGTTCCTGGCAGAATATGGCATCGCCGAACCGAGCGCTTCCCGCGTGATCCGCCTGAGCTACCAGTTGCTGGGCATTCAATCCTTCTTCACCGTTGGTGAGGACGAGGTGCGGGCCTGGAGTGTGCCGGTCGGGGCGACAGCGGTGGAGGCGGCGGGTGTCATCCATACCGATCTGGCCCGCGGCTTCATCCGGGCGGAGGTCACAGCCTTTGCCGACCTGCGTGCGCTGGGTGACATGAAGGCAGTTAAGGCAGCGGGCAAGCAGCGGCTGGAAGGCAAGACCTACGTCGTTCAGGATGGTGACATTATTACAGTCCGCTTTAATATCTAGGAACGGCCCATCAGCGGGTATAATAAGTCTATAGCACAGCGCCCACGGGCGAGGAGCTTGCCGAACAGACAACCCTCGCCCGTTTGTTTCCAGGGAGCGAGCATGGCCGATCAACAGTACCCGCAGGAACTGCAGATCACGATCATCGGGGCCGGGCACGGCGGTAAAGCGATGGCCGCCGACCTGGCCGTGCGCGGCTACCGCGTTTGCCTGTACAACCGCAGCTACGAGAACATCGCTGCCATCGACGCCCGCGGCGGGATCACGGTTGACCTGGAAGATGGCCGCCAGGTCTTCGGCCACCTGTACCGCGTCACCAGCGATATGGCCCAGGCACTGGCTGGATCGCAGCTGATCATGGTTGTCGTCCCGGCCTCGGCCCACCGCGATGTGGCTCTGGCCTGCGCCGCACACCTGCAGGACGGCCAGATCGTGGTGCTCAACCCGGGGCGCACCGGCGGCGCCCTGGAGTTCCGCCAGGTGCTGGCCGAGCAGAATTGCACCGCTGACGTGACCATTGCCGAGGCGGAGACCTTCATCTTCACCAGCCGCAGCATGGGGCCGGCGGAGGCGCGTATCTTCCGCCGCAAGGATGCCGTACCGCTGGCTGCCCTGCCTGCCACGCGGACCGCCCAGGTGCTCGATCTCGTCCAGGAGATTTACCCCAGCTTCATCGCCGCGCCGAACGTGCTCTATACCAGCCTGAACAACATGGGCGCGATCTTCCACCCCGCCCTGACCCTGCTCAATGCCGGCTGGATCGAAGCTACCGGCGGCGAATTTGAGTTCTATATCGACGGCGTGACGCCCTCAACCGCCCGCCTGCTGGAACGGCTTGACCGCGAGCGCGTGACCGTGGCTACGGCGATGGGCGTCCGGGCGCAGACCGCCCAGGAATGGCTGGCCCGCGCCTACTCCGCCCATGGTGAGGACCTCTACGAGGCCATCCACGATAACCCCGGCTATAAGGGCATCACCGCCCCGCGCTCGTTGCGCCACCGTTACATCTTCGAGGATGTGCCTTACAGCATGGTGCCCATTGCCGAGCTGGGGCGGCGCTTCGGCGTGGATGTGTGGGGCATGGAGGCTATGATCCAGCTGGCTTGTGTCCTGCATGGCACGGATTACCGTTACCGGGGCCGGACGCTGGCCCGCATGGGGCTGGAGGGCCTCTCCCTGACGGAGATCACCAACCTCGTGAATACAGGCCGCGCCGAAGCCAATCACCGCTCTTCGGGCTGAGCCACTCGCTTGTATTCCCCAGGAGGATGCCATGACCGGGATGCCCAGCCGCGTGTTGGCCGGTAGCCTGGGCGACTGTGTCCATGTCGCCGGCGTGACCCGCTTCCTGGCGATCGCCGAGGAAGCCGGTTGCCAGACGCATTTCACCGGCCCGGCCACCGATCTGGAGGCCTTTGTCGATGCCATTGTCGCCTTTGACCCCGACGTGATCGGCGTCAGTTACCGCCTGACGCCGGAGAACGCCCGGACGCTCCTGCAGGAACTGGAGGGGATGCTGCGTGCGGCGGGCGTGCTGGGCCGCAAACGTATCTTCTTCGGCGGGACGCCGCCAGTGGCCGAGGTTGCCCGCGAGATGGGCTACTTCGACGCTGTCTTTTCCGGCGAGGAGCCGCCGCACGCCATCCGTGCTGCTCTGCGCGGCGAGACGCTGGTCGAGGCCGGGCCAGAGTCCTTTCCCCAGCGGGCGGTCGAGCGCATTCGCTGGAAGGCTCCTTACCCGATCCTGCGCCACCACTTCGGCCTGCCAGCACAGACGATCGCGCCGACGGTGGAAGGCATCGCCCGCATCGCTGAATCCGGCGCGCTGGACGTGATCTCGCTCGGCTCCGACCAGGACGCCCAGGAGAACTTCTTCCACCCCTCCCGCCAGAACCCGCGCAGCAAGGGCGCGGGTGGTGTACCTTTCCGCACGGAAGACGACCTGCGCGCCCTGTACGCGGCCAGCCGACGGGGCAACTATCCGCTGCTGCGGGCCTATTCCGGCACCGCCGATCACCTCCGCTACGCCGAGATGCTCGTCCGCACCATCGACAACGCCTGGTGCGCCACCTCGTTGTTCTGGTTCAATGCCATGGACGGGCGCGGGCCATCGCCGCTGGCGCAGTCCATCGCTGAACACCAGGCGCTGATGCGCTGGCACGGCGAGCGCGACATCCCGGTGGAGGGCAACGAGTCCTATCACTGGGGGATGCGCGACGCGCCGGACGTGGTTGTGTGCGCCTCGGCGTATCTTTACGCCTACAATGCCCGCTGCTACGGTGTGCGTGACTACATCATGACCTATATGTTCCAGAGTCCGCCGCAACTCTCTAACCGGATGGACCTTGCCCGTGCGCTGGCGATTGTCGAACTGACCGAATCCTTCGCCAGCGACGACTTCCACATCTGGCAGCAGACGCGTACCGGCCTGCTGAGCCATCCGGTCGATCTGCGCCGGGCGCGGGCGCACCTGGCCCAGAGCACCATGCTACAGATGGCCCTGCGCCCGCATATCATCCATGTGGTCGGCCACACAGAAGCCCACCACGCTGCCACCGCCGACGAGGTCATCGAGGCCTGTGTGATGACGCAGGAAGTTGTGGAAACGGCCCTGCGCGGCAACCCGGACATGGCCGCCGATCCGGCCATCCAGGCCCGCAAGGCAGCCCTGATCGCGGACACACAGCGCCTGATCGCGGCGATCCAGGCGCTGGGCGCGGGTGAAAGCGACGATCCGCTGACCAGCCCGGATGTGCTGGCCAGGGCAGTGGCGCTGGGTCTGCTGAATGCGCCACAGCTTGTCAACAATCCCTACGCACCGGGGGGTGTTCGGACACGGGCCATCGACGGGGCGATGCTGGCCGTTGATGCGACTGGCCGCCCGCTGGATGAAGGGGAGCGCATCGCTGCGGCGCTGGCAGCAGCAGAATCTGACGGCGGCAAAGCCTGATTGTACGGGGCGGAGCCGCCGCTCATCTGGCCCGGCGGCTGAGGGCGAAGAACATCACCGCCAGCGCCATCAGGACACACCCGGCGCCGATCAGCGCCTCCGGATCGTCGGGTGGCGTCGAGGGTGGGGACGTTGTTTGGGCGGCTGGCTCGACTGCGGGCGATTCCGCCGCCGGAGCAACGGCAACGGCAGTGGGCGCTACTGTGGATGCAGGCAGCAGCGTCGCTTCCGGGAGCGCGACCCCACTTTTGGTGGCGGGCGCTTCACCGGCACGCAGGCCGGGCGCCAGCAACACGGCGGGCGGCGCTTCTGCTTCGACGCCGTTGGCGGCAGCGTTGGCGCTGAAAGCCGCGGCGAGGCCGTCCAGTGTGGTCGCTTCGGTGGCAGGTGGCGCTGCTGCCGCAGCAGCGGGCGCAGCTTCAGCAGCGGGCGCAGCTTCAGCAGCGGGCGCAGCTTCAGCAGCGGCTGCAGCTTCAGCAGCGGCTGCAGCTTCAGCAGCGGCTGCAGCTTGAGTAGCGGGCGCGGCAGTCGTCTCACCCGGCGGCAGGAGGGCGCGCTCCGCCGCTCCGGCGGCTTCCCCGGCCTCCAGAGCCGTTACCGTCAGCGGGAGAGTGGCAATCGGGGCCAGAGCGATCTGCGCCTCCCCGCTCAGGGTGAGTGTCGCGGCGGCCTGCTGCCGGGCGGGGGCCTCCGCGTAAGGCAACGCCCCTGATCCCAGCAGGCCCAGCACGCCGACCAGCAGGGCAAAGGCGGCTGCAGCAGCGCTCAGGGCGCTGGCCCAGCCATAGAGCCGGCGTGGCGGCACGCGCTGGATCGGCAGGGGCAGGCCGCCCGCTTCCCGCTGGCCGTAGATAGCCGGGTCCAGGCGGAAGTCGCGTGGGGCCGGTAGGACGGGCAGGGCGCGCACGCGGGCCGTGACTCCGCGCAGCGATTCCAGCTCAGCCCGCAACTTGCTCTCTGCCGCCAGGCGGCACTCCAGAGCGGCCTGTTCGGCAGGCGCCAGTTCATCATCCAGGTACGCCGACAGCAATTCCAGGTCGGCAGGCGTCAGGTCGTTCATATCCCCGCTGCGGCCTCAATAGCTACTTCCTGCGCAGGCCCACAGAGTCACTCGTTCTCTAGACGATAAGCAGACGGCAAAAGTTCCCCCAGCGCACGCAGGCAATCGCGCAAGCGGGCGCGGGCGCGGCTCAGGCGCGACTTAACCGTGCCCATCTCCAGGCCGGTCGCGGCGGCGATCGCCTGATAGTCCAGATCCTCGACATCGCGCAGGATGACCAGCGCCCGCTGCTCGGCGGGCAGACCGCGGAGGCAATCCTCGATCCCGGCGTTCAGTTCCCGGCGCTGGGCGTGATCTTCCGGGTCTTCGGCGTCGCTGGCCAGTTGCGGCAGCGATTCGGCCCCGTCCTCCGGCAGCAGATCGGTCAGGGAATCGGCGGGCTGGCGCTGCCGGCGGCGCAGTTCGTCGTAGCAGGCGTTCGTTACGATGCGCAACAGCCAGCCTTTGAAGCTCCCGCCGCGAAAAGCGCCCAGCGCCTTAAAGGCGGCGATGAAGGCCTCCTGGGTGGCGTCCGCGGCGGCAGCCGGATCGCCCAGGATGCGGTAGGCGGCGCTATACAGCCGATCCTGGTAAGCCAGCACCAGGTCGTTAAAGGCCAGGATATCCCCCCGCTGCGCCTGCGCGATCAATGCCTGTTCGTCCATGGGTTCCCGCCGCTGCCCTTCGTTGTTTGAGCGTCGCGCCGCTACGATCTGATTATGCCCGCAAGCAGGATCGGGGACAACTTCCGTGGCGGCGCTGCCCGGCGCTCCGCCAGCCCACCGGTTTCGTGAAAACTCTAACGGAACTTCTATGCAGCGTTAAAGCGATTCTAATCCAGCCGCGCTATCGTGATCGGCGGTTTACAGGGATAGCGCGAAGACCTCCACGGAAAGCGCGCTTCGTTTCCTCGACTGCCCGGTTACAGCGGGCGCTCGCGGCCAACAGACCACCCCGACCTGACGCGGTCTGGACCACGACCCAGGAACAGCCGCGCTTTCATCGTGTGGCAGCCTTCGCGCAACACACAGGTTCAGGAGGGGTAGTGATGTCGCACAAGGCCCGTTTTGGCTGGTTGCTGACCGGCGCCGCGCTGATGGCTGTGGTGCTGGCGGTCCTTAGCCCGATGATCTTCCCGGCGACGCGCAGCGCCAGCGCAATTTCAACGACCAACACCATTGAAGAGCAACTGATCGCGCTCTACAACACCGCCAATCCTTCCGTTGTCAGCGTGCAGGTGCGCCAGGCGGTCACGCGGGAGGTCAGCGTCCCGCAGTTCCCGGAACTGCCGCAGATCCCCGGTTTCCCGGAGCTGCCGCGTTTCCTGTGGCCGCAGACGCCCAACCAGCAGCAACAGCAGCAGTATGTCTACGGCCAGGGTTCCGGCTTTGTCTATGACCGGGATGGGCATATCGTCACCAACTATCATGTCGCCGGCGAAGCTGACCAGATCAGGGTCATCTTCCATGATGGCACTACGGTGAACGCCGAACTGGTCGGCGCCGACCCGGATAGTGACCTGGCCGTGATCAAAGTCGACCCGGCGAAAGCGCCAGAGCTTCGGCCGCTGCCCCTGGGCGATTCGGACGCTCTGCAGGTCGGCCAGATGGTGGTGGCCATCGGCAACCCCTTCGGGTTGTCGGGCACGATGACCAGCGGGATCATCAGCGCCCTGGGCCGCATGCTGCCTTCGCAGGCTGCGACCGCTGACGGCAACCGCTTCAACATCACCGATATCATCCAGACTGACGCGGCGATCAACCCTGGCAATTCCGGTGGCCCGCTGCTCAACCTGTCCGGCGAGGTGATCGGTGTCAACACGGCGATCGAATCGACCACCCGTCAGAACGCGGGCATCGGCTTTGCCGTGCCGTCGAAGACGGTCAGCCGCGTGGTGCCGGTGCTGATCGCTGAGGGTCACTTTGCGCATCCCTGGCTGGGGATCAGCGGCAGCACGGTCAACGATACGATCCGCGAGGCTATGAACCTGCCCGACGATCAGACCGGCGTGCTGATCGCCACGGTGGATAATACCGGGCCGGCGGCGCGGGCCGGGTTGCTGGGCAGCAGCCGCGAAGCCCGCGTTGATGACACCACGATCAGGGTCGGCGGGGATATCATCGTCAGCGTGGATGGCCATCCGGTTGTGACCTTTGATGACCTGCTGGATTACATCAGCAACGAGACCGAGGTCGGCCAGACGATCACGCTGGGCATCCTGCGCAATGGCGAGCTTAGCGAAGTGCGGGTGACACTGGCTCCACGTCCGACGACAACAACGAAGTAAACCGGCGTACCGCCCCCGGCTGATTGCGGCCGGGGGCGGTTTTTTTGTTGCAGGGGAGCAGGGGGACATTCAGGCGTGTTGATGAGCAACGTCCCCCTGCCGCCCCGTCCGGGTGCTACTCCCCGGCGCAGTGAGCGGTCACCCAGGCGCGCGCTGCGGAATCGGTGCGGCGGCGGGTTAGCTCGCACTGTACGGCCATAATCCCGGCCAGATTGCGGGCGATCTCCGGGTCGGTCCAGCTTTGCAGCTCGACGGTCAGGGCGGGGATGCCCTGCCCATCTACCCAGTTGGAAGCGTCGCCGGTCACGCGATAAGCCAGGAAGCGCCCATCGCTGGGGTAAGTCGCCGCCCGGCCGTAAGCGTCCGCCAGCGCCTGCGACCCATGGTCGCCATTGCAGGCCCCGGCAAAAACGCCGTTGGCCGCGCTGTGGTAGAAGATCACCGCCGCTGGCAGGTTGAGCAGGATGTAATCGGCCAGGGCCGCCGTTTCTGGCTCGGAGAACGCCGCCCTGCCAGGATCGACACGCTGGTTGCGCCAGATCGCCTCCGCTGACCACTCGCAGCCCCAGTTGCGGTTGAGATCGACTCCGTTGGCGTTGAAGCGGCCCTCCTCCACCCGCCCGCGCAGCAGACCATCCACGTTGAGAGCGGGGATGATCACCAGGGTCAGCCCCGGCGCGATGGCCGCCGGTTCCTCGCTGAAGTGCGCGATGACCGCCAGCATTAACTCGACCGTGTTGCCCTCCCAGCCGCCATGAATGCCGCCGACCAGCAGAAGCTGGCGCGGGCCATTCCCCAGGCGCTGGGCCAGCAGTGGCCGCCCCTCCACCGTCTGTCCGAAGGCGATGATGTCCGGCGGCAGGGTAGCCGTCAGATCAGCGGCCAGGGGGGTCAGGACGACGGGCGGCAGGGTTGCTTCCGGTGGGGCGTCCTCCAGCGTGGCCGTCGGCAGGCGGGGATCGGGCGTGACGGTCGCCGTCGGGGTGACGGTGGATGTCGGGCGTGGCGTGGGGGAAAGAATCGGTCGCGGTGTCGGACTGGGCCGCCGGGTAGGGAGCGGCGTGGGCGTGGTCAGTTCCAGCGGGGCGGCCAGGGTGGGCCGGGGGGCCAGAACCTCGCAGCTGGTCCCGGCCAACAGGATAAGCGCCAGCAGACCGAACAGCGGCAGGACAATCGAGAAGGATGCTTTCATTGGCTCACAGTACGGGCCGCGCGGGGGCGCGCGGAGGGCGGCGCATTTTCACGGGCAGCATTCTAGCATATACTTCCTGTTGCCGCGTCTGCGTGGCTGTGCTACCCTGACCATAACTGATTCCGGCGATTATCCCTGCCTGCACGCTGTGACACAGGCTGTAACCGTCTGGAGGCGAAGTATCGTGAAACGCGCAACGTTTATCCTGGTGCTACTCCTGTTGGCGACGGGCCTGTTCGGCTGCCAGCGGCGTGAGATCGTCATCCCGACGCTGGCCCAGTTGCCTACCATCACGCCGACCTTCACCCCGACGTTCACCCTGACGCCGACATTTACGCCGACCTTCACCCCAACGCCGACCTTCACCCTGACCGCTACCCCTACGCTCACGCCAACGCTGACCCCGACCAGCACCCTCACGCCGACGCTCACCCTGACCTTCACCCCGATAGCGACCAATACCCCGATCCCGACGCCAACCCCAACCGGGCCGGTGATTTACTCCTTCACTGCCGATAACTACGAGATGCGGGCCGGGGGCGTGACCGTACTGCGCTGGCAGGCGCTGGGCGATACCGCCGTGCTGGATCAGATCGGCGCGGCGGGCAACCTGCTTCAGTCGTTCTCCGTGCCGGTCACCGGCGAGCAGGCCGTGACCATCCCGGTAGGCAGCGGGCGGGTAGTGACCTACCGGCTGACTGTCATCCGTCAGGGCATCCCGACCGCGCAAACGCTGGCGATCACCGTCACCTGTGGCTATGACTGGTTCTTTGGCAACCAGTATGCAGCAGGGGCCTGCCCGGCTAACCTGGGCGCGATCGGCGATGGGCGCTTCCAGGGCTTTGACGGCGGCATGATGATCTACCTGGCCGCCTCTACCGAGAACTTCCCCGGCAACCGGGTCTACGTCCTGTTCTACGGTTCCAGCCAGTGGCAGGCGTACGAAAACGTCGGCAACGCCACGCCAACCGGCTCGCCGCCGTCCGGTCGCTACCTGCCCGGCGATCCGATCCTGGGCAATGTATGGGAGACCGGCCTGTTCAACGGCCAGCCGATCAAGAACCTGCTGCAGTACTCGGCCACTCCCAACGCCGACACCAGCCCGCGCACCGGGCAGGTGGAAGCGGGCGGCGGCGCGATTTACATCGACATCCCTGACGGGCGGGTATACCGCCTGCAGGGCGTAACCGGCGGCACCTGGACCCAGGTCAAGTAACGCTGCCCCTCAGCGGCGATGCCCCGTAGAGGCACGGTTGGCGCCGTGCCTCTTTGCTTTGCTGCCGGGCGGCGCCGGGAAGGCAAGACGAAGCACCCCCCGCCTTTGCCCCTTGACGTTGACGTTGTGTCATCGTTCAGGATGGGCGATATGACTACTGAACCGCGCTACACCATCCGCCAGCAGGCCGGGGGCTAGTATCACAGCATAAACGGGCGGCCTGTCGCCGGAGAACGGGCCGCCCGCGCCGGGATTCTTTCAGCAATACTCAACCGCCGGTGGTCGTGACGCGGTGGATGACCACTTCCCCGCCAAACGGCGCGTTCACCACCCGCTGCTCAACAGCCGTGATCTCCAGTTCGCCCGGATCGCCCAGCGTCGTAAAATGGCGCTGCAGAGCCATACCCAGCGCCGGGGCGAAGATCAGTGTGGCGATGACCATCAGCAGGATGGTTGGGAAGCGCTCCGCCCGGCGCTCAGCGCTGTCTTCTGCGCCAGCCAGCCCGGCCATGGCGGCCAGCGTCGCCAGCGTGCCGGTGGTCAGCAGGTTGGTTCCGCAGTTGGGGTGCAGGGCCAGCTCGTGCTGGCCGCTGCGCAATCGCCGCAAGGCCTCGTCCGCTGCCCGCGCCACTTCTGCCGTAGATACATCGCCGTAGAGATAGAAACCCGCGCTGTCGCTGCGCCCGGCGATGCGCAGGTTGCGGCGACCCTGAGCCAGCATGTGAATGGTGGCGTGCTCCAGGCCATGATTGCGCCGGATGCGCCGGATCGCCGGGATATTCAGCAGCGGCCCGGCCAGCACAGCCAGTTGTTCGATCAGTCCCATCAGGTGTTCTCCCTGCTGTACGCACCAGCCCATACCGGTAATGCCCCAATAGTAGCGGAAGAAACGGCGGGCGGCCAGCGGCAAAACGGCAGGGTAGTGCATCGCATTCGGTTAAAATGCGCACTGGCTGTGCGCTGGGCCTCACCTGCGCTACGCGCAGATTTCGGGGCCGGGGGGAGCCAGCCGGACGGCCTTGCGCCCGGTTTTAACCGAAAAGGATACACTGCCAAACGGCAGGCGCGCCCATAGGGCGTCCCTGACAGGCTCTTTACCGGCCAGTCGCGAAGAATAGCTCGTCCAGCCAGACCGCCAGCTCATCCCGCACCCGGCGGAAGGTCGCTGCCTGCTGCTCCGGCGGGACGGCCGGCGGGTCAGTGAAATCGCGGTGGTAGCGTTCCGCCCGACCGGGGAAGAAAGGGCAGGTCTCCGCGGCATTGTTGCAAACGGTTAGCACGTAGTCGAACTCCTGGCCCAGGAACTGGCTGAGCGGCTTGGGGCGCTGGCTGCTGATGTCCAGCCCGATCTCAGCCATGGCCTGCACCGCGCCGGGGTGCACCTGCGCAGCGGGCCGGCTGCCCGCGCTGTAGACCTCAAAGCGGTCGCCGCCTCTGGCACGCAGCAACCCTTCGGCCATCTGCGAGCGAGCCGAATTGCCCGTGCACAGGATGAGGACGCGCGTCCTGGTGGTAGTCATCATAGGCGCTCCAGTCTAGGTAAGACGTGGCAGCCATTTTATCTGACCAGTGTTAAATTCCGACGATACAGGGCTTAAAAGGGGATTAAACTGGCACCCCTCAGGCGTGGAAGGCGGCCAGCCCCCGGCGCAGCACCTCCTTGAGCGCGGCCACGTCATGAGGCGGGACGATCACCTGCGCTTCTTCCAGCGGCCCATCCCGGCGCGTATACCCGGCGGCGAACCAGTAGGCGGCGGTGGTCACTTCGGCATCAGCGGAACCGCCGGGGTCCTGGGGCGGCACCGGGCCGACCAGCGCGCCGTAGGGCAGGCGATGGTAGACGTACAGGCGCAGGGCCAGGGCAAAGTGCGCGATCTGGTTGCCGCCCCCACCCCGCACAAAGGCGGGATGGAAACCGCCACGGTTGCCCCAGCCGCCCGGCTCCGGCGGGTCGCCATCCGGGTTGCCGCAGCCCAGACGTAGCAATTCGCGCACGCTCCATGTGCTCCAGTTGTTGAACTGAGCGCCTGGCCGCCCGCCGCCATCGCCCAGCCGTGTTTCCCCGCGTAGCCCGGCCAGCGGACGCGGCGGCAGCGTCACCAGCGCCTCCACGCCGCCAATGGCGATCCCGGTATCCACCACCCGCACATCGCCGCTGAGGGCCTCCTGCCAGTCGGCAACGGCAGCGCCAACATCGCCCGCCCGGTCGTCGATGGCCATCTGGAGCAGATCGAGCAGTTCGTGGATGCCGCCGCCGGATCGGTGCACGCGGTAGACGGCGCTGAGCAGCTTCAGATAGGCGGGCGCTTCAGCCAGGTGAGCCGTCTGCTCAACGCCATTTTCTGCCAGGTAGGCCGGCCACAGCGCAGGGGGCACCTCTGGCGCTGCTGCCGCCAGCCGGTCCAGCAGTTCCGGGTAGGTCATGCCCCGCTCCTTTCGCGATTCGCCGCATTGGCCCTATGATCCGCCTGCGACAGGCTGGCTGTCAATGGCGGTTGACGGCCAGGCGAAAGGACTCCGATAATGGTAGGGAAAAGCACACATAACAGGAGGCCCTCATGAATCCCGCCAGTCGCCGCCTGGATACATCCAACCGCACCGTGTTCGTCGTCATCGTGGCCCTGGCCGCCACACTGATTCTGTGCAGCCTGTTCACCCGTACGGTCGGCTGGATGCGCCTGTGCGGCGGTGGGCTGATCCTGACCGGGGCGTTCTTTCTGCTACTGGCGGAACGCAAGGGCTGGCCGGCGGCAATCCTGCTGGCTGGGCTGGCCCTGTTCTTCTGGGATACCCTGATCGCGCTGACCGGCGGCGGATAAACCGCTGCTGCGGGGGAGGTTCCCGGTTACGACCCCGCGCAACTCCCCGGCGCAATCCTGCGTACAGGCAGGCAGAGGATGTCACACAACCGTCAGTTGTCCTGAGGCATGGCATGAGAGGGGAAATCCAATGAAACTGACTGCTACGTATATCGAGCGGCGGGCCGCCACAGTCGACCTGCCATATCCGGATGTCGCCCCGGCGCACCTGAAACTGGAAGTGCCGCTGGGCCGGGTGAACCTGCAGCCCGGCGGGGGAACGTCGCTGATCAGCGGCAAGGTCACCTACAATGTCGCCGAGTTGAAGCCGACCTACAGTGTGCACAACCGCACCGTCACCATCCGCCAGAAGTTCCAGATGTTGATCCCGACCGGCCAGGTGATTAACGACTGGGAATTTCTGCTGGGTACGGCCCATCCCTACAGCCTGGATGTGAGCATCGGCGCAGCGGAAGCGGATGTCGATCTGGGCGGTGTGCCGTTGACCGGCTTTAAGCTGGCCTCCGGCGCGGGCGATATGACCGTGGACTTTGCCCTGCCCAACCCGACCCGCCTGATCGACGGGCGGATCAACACCGGCGCCGGGCGTACCACCCTTAAGAACCTGCTGAACGCCAACGCGGAATACCTCAAGATCGGCGCCGGAGTCGGGCAGGTGGTGGCGAAATTCACCGGCGACGGGCTGACCGGCAGCGGGCGGGTGCGGCTGGAAGGCGGCCTGGGCGAGATCGTGCTCGTCCTGGAAGAAGACGCCCCGATTCGGGTGAACGCCAGCGTTGGTCTGGGTGGCATCAGCGCCGACGACGACCTGATCAGGATGGGCAAGAGCTACCAGACCGCTGCTTACGACGCTTCAGATGTCCGCCTGGACATCGATGTCAGCGGCGGGGTGGGCGCGATCCGCATCGAACTGGTCTGATCCTGGCATCGTCAGGCAGACGGCCCGATCACGTCGAATTACCATCGAACAGGCAGGGGGCCTGGCCCGGCAAAGCCGGAGGTCCAGGCTCCCTGTCCTTTTTCGGGTATCTGCCAGGCCTGTAGGTTTACTGTTGTCAGTTTGAGGATATTCATGGTGAACAAACTCTTTATTTCTGACTCAATGGCTCCTATAATATGATGGATAGCAGTTCAGTGAAGGGCTGCGCGACGCCCGGCCTGCTGGTCGCCAGCCCGGCTGTCCCCGGCCAACGGCCAGAGGCAGCCAGAAGAAACTGCCAGAAAGAGGGGAAACATCCGATGCATCACCGTTTATTGTCGGGCCTGGCCCTGCTGGGCGTATTGCTGCTGGGCGCGGCCTGCACGCCGGAACCGTTGCCGCTGTCGGTGGGAGACCTTCCCGCCAGCCGCAACGCAGCGCGCGGCGCGGAGGTCTTCGCCCGGTCGGTTGACGGCGCCCCGGCCTGTGGTTCCTGCCACCATCTTGATGACACGCCCGGTCACGGCCCCGGCCTGGCCGGTTACGGCAGCCGGGCAGGCGTGCAGGAAGCCGGGCAATCTGCCGAGGCCTATACCTTCGACAGCATTGTCGCCCCGGCCCGTCATATCGTCTCCGGTTATTCCAACATCATGTACGCCGACTACGCCAGCCACCTGAACGCGCAGGAGATCGCCGATCTCATCGCGTTCCTGCTGGGGCTGTAGCCATAGCATTCAGAGCACACTTCCAGGGGGAAGACTCTTATGGACCTCTATATGGTTATCCTGCGCATCCTGCATATCGGCGCGGGGATTCTTTGGGTGGGTTTTGCCGTGTTCATGCTCTATTTTGGGTCGCCCGCAGCGCGGAGTATGCAGGATCGCGGGCTGCGCTATACCCATGCCCTGCTGAACGTCACGCCGTTTGGCAATGTCATGTCGGCCGTGGCGCTGGTGACGGTCATCGCTGGCTTTTTGCTATACCTCCGCGTTTCGGGGACGTTCAATGCCGCCTGGCTCAGCTCACCGGGAGGCATCGTGCTGACGATTGGCAGCGTGGCCGGGGTGCTGGCCGCCGGGCACGGCTTCACCGGCATCCGTAGCGCGCTCTACAACCAGAAAGCGATCGTGGACGCTGTCGTGGCCCAGAACAGCCCGCCCACACCGGAACAGGGCGCTCAGCTTCAGGCTGCCGGTCAGCGTATGGGCCGCAACTCCCAGATCGGCGTGATTCTGATGATCATCACCGTGCTGGGGATGTCCATGGCGCGCTATGTGTAGCAGCCTTCCCGCGCCCATCAACGGCCCGCCGGGCGGCTCGCGAGGGGCAATACCGCAGGAAGGGTTGGCAGCCAGGACTTTCCGGGCCGGAAGCGGGCTGTAGCCTGCTCCTGACCGGCCCGGAGAGTCCCGCCTTGATTGCCGGGCGGCAAACCCCGTATACTGAAAGTACCGGTCGCTGCGGGTGGGTGCGCGTTGTTCATCCCCAGCGCCGCCCGCACACACGGAGGAGCCGCCTATGACCGCAGACAACGGCCGTCCGATGTGGTCGTGGACGCGCCTGGTGGAATGCGGCCTGATCGCTGTAGCCATCGGGCTGACACTCGCGGGGCTGGCCGCGCTACTGGCGCTGCTGGTCGGGCTGGTGTTCGCTGCCGGCGGCGATCTCGTTGAGTTCCTGGGTGCGCTGGCATCCGGTTAACCCGTCCTGCCGGGCTTCCCTCCGGCAGTCACTCCCATCGACATCTCGATAGAAGGGGAACCCCCTATGGCAGACCGAACTCCGCAGGGCATCCGGGTCTTTCGCGCCCGCCAGCAGGTGCGCGTCCGCCGCGCGCCGGGCTTGCGGGCGGAGCATCTCCGCTGGCTGGCGGCAGGGGAACAGATCACGGTCGACGCTGCCTCACGCACGGAGGCCGATGGCTATATCTGGTGGCAGCACGGCGAGGGCTGGACAGCTGAGCGCACACTTGACGGTGCTGAGATCTACCTGCTCGACGCCGGGCTGGCGGCGGAAATAATCCGCTTCCGGGTCGGGGAAGCGCCGGTGCGCGTCCGGACTGCCCCCGGCTTCGGCGGGGAGCCGTCCGGCTGGCTGGCTCCTGGCACGGTATTCGCCGCCAGTGGCGCTTCCCGCACGGCGCTGGATGGCCACATCTGGTGGCAGCATGCCGGGGGCTGGAGCGCTGAGCGTACACTTGACGGCGCAGCGATCTACTTTGCCCCGCTGGAGGTTGAGGACCCCGCCCCGGCGGTGGAAACGCCTACGCCGCCTGCCGGGACGCGCGACTTCGTGGTAGTTCAGCAGGTGCGCGTCCGGGCTGCGCCAGGGCTGCAGGGCGGGCATATCCGCTGGTTGCCCCGCGACACGCGCCTGACTGTCGATGTCGCCTCCCGCACGGAGGCTGACGGCTATGTGTGGTGGCGGCACGCCGAAGGCTGGAGTGCCGAGCGGCGGCTGGACGGCGGCGAGATCTACCTGCAGGAGCCGGCGGGCGCAGGGCCTGTGTCCGCGCCGCCGATCCTGCTGATCCGGACGTTCGCCATTGTCGAGAGCGTCCGCGTCCGGCAGGCGCCCGGCCTCAGCGCAATGCCGGTGCGCTGGCTGGAGCCGGGGCAGACGATCAACGTGGATGCGACCTCCCGTACAGAAGCCGATGGCTATGTCTGGTGGCGGCACGCCGAGGGCTGGAGCGCCGAGCGCGCTCTGGACGGCTCAGCGATCTATCTGGTCGACCCGGCGACGCTGCCCCCCGCTGTGCCGCCGGAAGCGCCTCCGCCGGGTGAACAACCGACCACGCGTACCTTCCAGGCGGGGCACCAGCAGGTGCGCATCCGGGACCTCCCCGCCCTGCGCGGCACGCATCTGGGCTGGCTGCTGCCCGGCGAGCAGATCACTGTCCGCGGGTCGTCGCGCACGGTCGCGGATGGTTACGTCTGGTGGGCGCATGAGCGTGGCTGGAGCGCCGAGTGCAGCGTCAGCGGGGCGGAGCGATACCTCTTTGACCCCGCCGAATTCGCCGACCGTCCGCCTGTCTCTGGCCCTCGTTTTGAGGAAGGTCTCCCCCTTCCGGAGACCCTGCCCCTGCTGGATAGCCTGTTTAGCCGCCCGCCCATCCCGCTGGAAAAAACGCACTGGTGGCAATACTTTGGCAACAATGTCTTTGCCTATAACCTGTGGGCTGGCGGGGCGCGTTGGTACGCCTACGCTCAGGGGTTGCATGGTGGGGTGGATTTTGGCAACTCGCAGGAGGCAGTGATAGTAGTCGCCGGCCTGAATGGGGTCTTCATCAAACGGGAAACGCGCCACACCCTGCCCAACGGTATGTGGGTCAAAGCCGGGGATTACACCGTGATCTTCGGCCATCTGGCCAACCCGGCTCCGCTGGCCCCCGGCACGGCGATCACGCCCGATACCGTGCTGGGCACGCTGGAACTAGGCGGGCAGAATCACGTCCATGTGGAGATTCGCTACCGGGATCGCTGGATCATCAACCCGCTGCTGTTCATGCCCCCGGCGATGCGCGAGAGTCTGATCGCCAAGTTCCCGCCCGGCCCGCGCTACTTCTACCAGGATGAGGTATGGAACCGCTGGGTGACGCCGCTTGACCAGCCAGTGCTGATCCTGGCCGGGCCGCTGATCGGGCCGCACGCGCCGCGCTAATCCCGCTGCCGATCATAGCGGAATCGTCGGTCGCCTTACGCCGGTCATAGCCCTGCTGGGGGTGTTTACCGGCCTTCTTTCTTGCCCCTGGCCTTTTTGCCTTACGGCCTCCCACCAACCTGGCCCCTACCGGCAGCCGCGCGCATGCTCTTGCGCCCGCTGCCGGGCACGTTATACTCGGCAGCAACATGACGACATAGTGCTGGCCTTCGGGGCAGGGTGCAATTCCCGACCGGCGGTAAGGCGTCCGCGCCAAGCCCGCAACCCGGCGCTCAGGTTAGTGCCGGTGGATCTGGTGACAAGCCAGGGCCGACGGTGACAGTCCGGATGGGAGAAGGTCGCTTTTCCTGCTATGCACAGCAGGCTGGTATTGGTTGCCCTATGCCCCGGCGATTTTCGTTCGGGGCATTTCTGGTAGCCGGTTCAGACCGTGCCTGCCATTCTGCCCCCTGTTCGCCAGCCTGATGATCGGTGAAACGGAAGCCGCCGGGGAAGCCCACCCGGATCGCGCCTGACGTTCTCGTTTATTCCCCGGCCCTTTCCCTGTTCAATCCGGTACAGGCCGCCTGATGATGGCTGGGCCACAGGAGGAGAGATAGACCGATGATCGCGCGCGCGCTGCTTGCTGCTGTGTTGCTGGCGGCCATCCTGCTGCCGGGTTTACCTGCCGCCGCACAGGATGAGCTGCCCGAACTGACGCTGTTCCTGGGCTTTATCCCCAACATCCAGTTTGCCCCGGTTTATGTCGCCCTGGAGAAGGGGTACTTCGCGCAGGAGGCCGGGGTGCGCATCACGCTGGAGTATGGCGACGAAAACCTCGGCGCGGAACGGATCGCCGCCGGGGAGTTGCGCTTTGGTATCTTCAGCGGGGAGCAGGTGCTCCTGGCCCGCTATGGCGGGCGGCCGCTGGTTTACCTGTACGAGTGGTACCGCCGTTACCCGGTTGCCGTGGCTGCCCTGGCCGATTCCGGCATTGCCCGGCTGGAGGACCTGCGCGGGCGGACGGTTGGCGTGCCGGGGCGCTTTGGGGCCAGTTACGTTGGTCTACGCGCTTTGCTGGCTTCCGGTGGCCTGACCGAGGAAGACATCCGGCTGGAGGAAATTGGCTACAACGCTCCGGCCCTGCTGTGTGCCGGGCGGGTGGAGGCGGCCGTTGTTTACATCGCCAACGAACCGGCCCAGATCGCCCGTTCCTGCGGCGCGGTCAACGTGATTGAGCTGCCGCCGGAAGCCGATCTCGTTGGCAACGGCCTGATCACGAACGAGGCGACCATCGCCGGGGAACCGGAGCTGGTGCGCGGCATGGTTCGCGCTCTGGCGCGGGGTATCGCCGATACGCTGGCTGGCCCTGATGAGGCGTTTGAGATCAGCCGCCGCTATGTAGAAACGCTGCCGCGGGGCGGTGGGCGGATCGCGCTGGCCGTGGCCGCCGCGCAGACCGTCGACGCACTGCGCAGTGCTGCCGCGGGCGATGGCCTTTCCGCCGCCGAAGCAGCCGCGTTGGCCGATTCCCTGGCCGCCGCCTACCACCCGGACGAGGTCACCCAGATGCAGGTGTTGCTCAATTCGATCCGTCTGTGGGAAGGGCCAGACCCCGGCCTGAGCGACCCCGCCTCATGGGAAGCAACCATGAACACCCTGATCGCTGCCGGTCTGCTGCCCGGTCCGCTGGATTTTAGCAGGGCTTACAACCATGACTTCCTCCCGTGAGTTGACCCTGCGGGCGCCGCGCCTGCACCGGGTCCCCTCACCTCTGGTTCCCGCCCCGGCTAGCGGCAGTCCGTGGGTCCTGGAAGCGCAGGCGATCAGTCACACCTACCCCCCGGCCCGGCGCCATGGGTCACCGGTGCAGGCGCTGGAGGAGGTCTCGTTTGCCGTGCGGCGCGGAGCATTTGTCGCCCTGGTCGGTCCCAGTGGCTGCGGCAAGTCGACCCTGTTGCGCATCCTGGCCGGGCTGATCAGGCCAACGCGGGGCCAGGCCCTGCTGGAAGGCCAGCCGGTCACCCGCCCCCAGCGCCGGATCGGGCTGGTCTTCCAGCAGGCCAACCTGATGCCCTGGCGCAGCGTGCGGGACAACATCGCCCTGCCGCTGGAACTGGCAGGCGTCCCGGCGGCGGAACGGGCGGCACGGGCCGACGCGCTGATCGCCGCTGTAGGCCTGGTGGGCTTCGCCGACGCTTTTCCGGCGGAGCTTTCCGGCGGGATGGCCCAGCGGGTGGCTATTGCGCGGGCGCTGATCTCCCGCCCGGATGTGCTGCTGCTGGATGAGCCGTTCGCCGCGCTGGACGCCCTGACCCGCGAACGGCTAAGCCTGGACTTGCTGCGTGTGTGGGCGGCGCACGGCCAGACCATCCTGCTGGTCACGCACAATATCAGCGAGGCGGTATTGTTGGCGGACGAAATTCTGGTCATGGGCGCGCGTCCGGGGCGGATTGTGGCCCATATCCCGGTGGCGCTGCCGCGCCCGCGCACGCTGGAGATGCTTTACAGCGCCGAACTGGGGCGCATCGCCGGGCAGGTGCGGGCAGCGATCGCGCCCGGCCTGATCCCCTGATTCGACGCGGTAGACTACCTTTTGCCCGCGGATGATCCGGCAGCTTGGCAGGGCCGCGATTCAGCTTTGCCTTTCCCCCGGCCTGCGTTTTTGCCGCAGGGTTTCCCCCTGCTTCAGGCAATCTGCCACTTGTCTCTGAATATTCTTCCCGGTATATTGAAATTCATAAGGTGAAACCTGAAGAAATTCAATACGTATATAGAGAAAGAGAGGCGGGAAACACCACCAACACATCGCACTGAAGAGGGGAAACCATGATCACCACTGTCGCTGAGTCATCATCCAGAGCCTGGCGCAGACCGTTCTTCGCCATCTGGACCGGCCAGGCGTTATCGCTCTTCGGCAGCCGGATCGCCATGTTCGCCCTGATCTGGTGGGTGACGGAGACGACCGGCTCGGCCACTGTCCTGGCGCTGGCCTCGCTCTTTGCCATGCTGCCGCAGATTGTGCTGGGGCCGATCGCTGGCGCTTATGTCGATCGCTGGAACCGCCGCGCCGTCATGATCGTCGCTGACGGCCTGATCGCGCTACTGTCGCTGTGGCTGGCCTTTCTGTTCTGGTCCGGCCAGGCGCAGATCTGGCACGTGTATGTGATCATGGTCGCGCGGGAACTGGGCGGAATCTTTCACTGGCCAGCCATGCAGGCGTCGACGTCACTGATGGTCCCCCGCGAGCACCTGGCCCGCGTTTCCGGGGTCAACCAGGCCCTCTATGGCACGCTCAATATCATTGGCCCGGCGCTGGGGGCGCTGCTGCTGGCCGTTGCTGCCATGCACCAGATCATGCTCCTGGACGTGGTGACCGCCCTGGTGGCCATCCTGCCGCTGTTCGCTGTGCGCATTCCCCAGCCGGAACGCACGACCAACGGCGCCGATGGCCGACCCACCTCGATCTGGGCCGACCTGCGGGAAGCCGGGCGCTATTTGCTGGGCTGGAAGGGGCTACTCATCCTGACTGGCCTGGCAATGCTGGTCAAGATCGCTCTGACACCCGCTTTCTCGCTGCTGCCGATCCTGGTCACACAGCACTTCGGCGGGGCAGCACCGGAACTGGCCGGGATGGAATCGGCGTCGGGTATTGGGCTGGTGCTGGGTGGGCTGCTGCTGGGCCTGTGGGGGGGCTTCAAGCGGCGCATCTACACCACGATGCTGGGCATCACGGTCATCGGCGTGTGCATGATGTTGCTCGGCCTGCTCCCGGCGACAGGCCTGAGCGTGGCCATCGGCGCGTTGCTGGTCATGGGCGCTGCCGCCGCTATGACCGACGGCCCGTTGTTCGCCATCCTGCAGGGCACTGTTGCGCCGGAGATACAGGGGCGCGTCTTTATGCTGTTCGGCAGCCTGGTGACGCTAACCTCACCGATCGGGCTGGCCATCGCCGGACCGGTCACGGACGCGGTGGGCGTGCAGATCTGGTACCTGACAGCGGGCATCCTGGCCGTGCTGGCAGCAGTCGCCGGGCTACTGCTCCCCGCCCTGCGGGAACTGGAACGCTATCAGCCCGCCGCGCCGCAGGGTGCGCTGGAGATCGCGCCGGATGGCCGGGACGCCGCCGCCACGCCTCAGCCGCTGGGCTGAGAGATGGACAGTGCCCTCAGGGGGCAGAAAATCAGGGCTGGGCAAGGGATATAAGCCTCCTGTCCAGCCCATCTGTCCAATCGCTGCCCTGTCCAACCCCGCCCCGCTCCTCAGGCCGCCTCTCTGTCTTCCAGGCGATCCTCAGCCGTAGCGTGCCATGAAGCGATGCAGGCGTTCCAAAGCTTCCTCCAGTTTTTCGTATGCGGTGGCGTAACAGGCCCGGACAAAGCCTGCGCCGCTTTGCCCGAAAGCGCTGCCGGGCACGACCGCCACCCGCTCCTCCTGGAGCAGCTTTTCGGCGAAGGTATTCTCGTCCATGCCGCTGGCGGCGATGCTGGGGAAGGCGTAGAACGCGCCCTTCGGCTCAAAGGTGGTCAGCCCCAGCGCGTTAAGGCCATTGACAAGTAACAGCCGCCGCCGGTTGTATTCCGCCCGCATCCGTTCGACATGCTCTTCGCCACGGGTCAGGGCTTCGATGGCGGCATGCTGGGCGGTGGTTGGCGCGCTCATGATGGTGTACTGGTGCACCTTGCGCATGGCCGCCAGCAGTTCCCGGGGTGCAGCGGCCCAGCCCAGCCGCCAGCCGGTCATGGCGTGGGACTTGCTCAGCCCGCCCAGGACGATCGTGCGCTCCTTCATCCCCGGCAGGGCGGCGAAATGGACATGCTCCACCCCGTAGACCAGCCGGTCATAGATTTCGTCAGAAATGACCAGCAGATCGTGCCGGGCGGCGACAGCCGCGATCTCCTCCAGCCGGGCGCGGGACATCACTGCGCCGGTCGGATTGTTGGGGTAGCCGATCAGGATGGCCCTGGTGCGCGGGGTGACGGCCGCTTCCACTACCGCCCCGGTGACCTGGAAATCTTCCTCAACGCGGGTGGGCACCATGACCGGCGTTCCGCCGGCAAAGACCACCTCCGGCGCGTAGGCCACAAAACACGGCTCCGGGATGATCACCTCGTCACCGGGGTTGATGGTGGCCGTCATGGCCAGGTACATCGCCTCGCTGACGCCAACGGTGATCAGCAGGTTGTCGTTGGGATCGTAACTGACGCCGTAAAGCCGTTCCAGGTAGGCGGCCAGGGCGATCCGCAGCTCAAGGATGCCGGAGTTAGACGTGTAGTGAGTCTCGCCCTGTTGCAGCGAGTGGATGCCCGCCTGCAGGATCGGCTGCGGGGTGACGAAATCCGGCTCGCCGATGCCCAGTGAGATCACGTCGTCCATGGTGGCAGCAATGTCAAAAAAGCGCCGGATGCCGGATGGCGGGACGCTCCGTACACGCTCCGAGACAAAATCACGCATGAAGGGTTCCTCCAGAATCGGGGGAGAAAGGTGCTTGCTGCCGCCTATTATGACCCCAGGAGCGCTGTTTTGCCTAGCCTGATCGTCGCTGATGTGATGCGGGCAACACCCGGAAGCCGAAAGCCCGCTGAACAGTTCTCATGCTGCTCCAGCCGGCGGAGCCGGGCGACTTCTCAGGAAGGCGCCGGGCGTCTACAATAGCGGGGAGATGACCCGCACGTTCGTACTCAGAAATGGAACCTTCATGGCAACCCTAGAAGCTGTAACGTCAGCGACCGGCCTGCGTGGGCTGACCGAGGCGGAGGCGCTGGCGCGCCATGGTCGTGGGCAGGGCAACAACGTCCGCGTGGAAACAAGCCGTTCCTACGGTGACATCCTGCGCCAGAACTTCCTCAACCCGATCAACCTGGTGTTGTTCTTTATCGGCGCGGTGATGATCCTGATTGGCCGTGTCAGCGATGCGGTGGTCAGTGTCGGCCTGATCCTGCTTAACGTCGTGATCGGCGTCTACCAGGAGATCAGGGCCAAGCGCCAGCTCGACCGCATCGCCCTGCTCACCCGCCCCCGCGTCACCCTGATCCGTGACGGCCAGGAGCGCGAGGCCGATCCAGCTGAGATCGTCCTTGGCGACCTGATTGTCATCCGCGCCGGCGATCAGGTGGTCGTCGATGGCCCGCTGCTGGCCGGATCGCTGGAGGTGGACGAATCGCAACTCACCGGCGAATCCGACCTGGTGCGCAAGCAGGCTGGAGACGAGGTCTTTTCCGCCAGTTTTTGCATCACCGGTCAGGGGGTGATGGAAGCCGCTCACGTCGGGGCGGAGAGCTTCGCCAGCCGGCTGGTGGCCAACGCCCGTTCCTTCCGTGTGGTCAAGACGCCGCTGCAGCGCGACATTGACTTGGTCATCCGCCTGTTGATCCTGATCGCGGTGTTCATCGGTTTCCTGCTGCTGGCTTCCGCCATCATCTATGATGTGCCGTTGATGCGCGGCGTGCAGATGGCGGCGGTGATCGCCGGGATCATCCCCAACGGCCTGTTCTTCATGGTTATTGTGGCCTATGCGATGGGCGCGGTGCGCATCGCCCGGCTGGGTGCGCTGGTGCAGCAGGCCAACTCGGTCGAATCGCTGAGCAACGTCGATGTGCTGTGCATGGACAAGACCGGCACGCTGACCGCCAACCGCATCCAGTTCGAGGCCATCCACCCGATCGGGATCGATGAGCCGACGTTGCGCCGGCTGCTGGGCGACTTCGCCAGCAGCGCCGCCGCCACCAACCGCACCGGCGAGGCGCTGGCCGAAGCGCTGGGTGGGCAACGCCGCGAGCCGGTGGACGAGGTGCCCTTCTCCTCCCAGCGCAAATGGAGCGCCCTGGCCTTTGACGGGGAGGCGCTGCACGGTGCATTTGTGATGGGCGCGCCGGAGATGATCGCCCCGCACCTGGCTAATGCCGAAGCCATCCGCGAGCCGGTGGAAGCGTGGTCGGCGCGCGGGCTGCGTGTATTGCTCTTCGCGCACCGGCCTGATACGTTGCGCCTGTACGACGAGGATGGCAAGCCTGTCCTGCCGGACGGCCTGACCGCGCTGGGCGTGATCGCCTTCCGCGACGAACTGCGCCCGGATGTGGAGCGCACGCTGGCCCGCTTTGTCGAAGCCGGAATCCGGCTCAAGGTGATCTCCGGCGACAACCCGCATACCGTCGCCGCGCTGGCCCGCCAGGCCGGGATGACCGGCGAGTTGCGCATCGTCTCCGGGCTGGAACTGGCGGAGATGGATGAGGCCGGGTTCGCCCGCGCTGTCGATGAAGGCACGATCTTCGGGCGGATCACACCACAACAAAAGGAGCGGATTGTGGAGACGCTGCGGGCGCAGGGGCACTACGTGGCCATGGTCGGCGACGGCGTCAATGACGTGCTCTCGCTGAAAAAGGCCCAGCTGGGCATCGCCATGCAGAGCGGCAGTAACGCCACCCGCAGCGTGGCCGATATGGTCCTGCTCGGCGATTCGTTCGCTGCGCTGCCCCCCGCCTTCACCGAAGGGCAGCGGATCATCAATGGGATGCAGGATATCCTGCGCCTCTTCCTGGCACGGACGCTCTCCGTTACCCTGCTGATCCTGGCGACGATGGTGATCGACATCGGCTTCCCGTTCGTGCCCAAGCACAACTCGCTCTCCGCCCTGCTGACGGTGGGCATCCCGACCCTGGCGCTGGCGGTGTGGGCGCGTCCCCGGCAGCCGGAGGGCGGTCTGTTGCGGTCGATCATGCACTTCGTCTTCCCAGCGGCGATCACCCTCTTTGTGTTCGGGCTGCTACTCTATGCGGCTGTCTTCACACTGATGTATTCCGATGTGCTGGTGGCCCCGGTCACGCCGGAGGAGATCGCCAGCTTCCAGGTCTACGCCGGGATCGACTATGAGCTGCCAACACAGGCGTCCTTTGCTCAGGAGGTGGCCAGCCTGACGGCGCAATCGGCGCTGACGGTCTTTGTGGTGCTGGCCGGGCTGCTGCTGATCGTCTTCGTGGAGCCGCCGATCCCGTTCTTCGTGGCTGGCGACCGGCTCAGCCCGGATCGCCGTCCGACGATCCTGGCTCTGGCGCTGCTGGGCGTGTTCATCGTTGTGCTCGCCCATGAACCTTTCCGGCGCTTTTTCGAGCTGGTGAACCTGAGCCTGTCGGGTTACCTGGCGATCGCGGTCTGGACGGGGCTGTGGGCGCTGGTGCTGCGCCAGGCGTGGCGCGGGCGCTGGCTGCAGCGTTTCCTGCAGATCGATCCGCCCAGGGGCGCGATCCGCTAGCGCCGACGGTGCGCTGCAGGCGTTTCTTACCAATTATTTACGTCCTTCTCATGCGCCCTTCAGGTGAAGGCGCTATCGTAAGGACAGTCAGGGATGTACTGGTAGACGGGGCAAGAGCAGTACTGTAAGGGCGCTTAACGGGACAAAACCGGGTTTTACTGGAATACAGGGACGTAGACAGGAAGGCGGCGCACTGACGCCGCCTTCTGCATTGCCAGGGCGGGCGAAGGCCGCCAGCGAGCGGCCCACCCCCCTGTCTTCCCGACTCCCGGTCTTCTGGCTTCCAGTCTCGGCTCTTGCTCGCCTCCAGGGGCATAGGCAAGCGGGCTGCTCCGTGCTAGACTTGATCATGGCCTGCGGGCAGCAGGCACTCGACCTTGGATGACCGTTTTTCTGTGGGCGAGAGGCAGATACCATGGCTACCCTGGCCGATCTGTGGGCAGCGATCAAGCGGCTGCTGGGCGGCCCGGCTGCAGGACAGGGCAATCCATCCGGCAAGGGCGCCGCAGACGACACCGGCGAAAAACGCCGCGTCCCCACCGAACCGCTACCGCCGCTACCCGGCCCACCCCCGACCATTCAATCCTTCTCCCGCGCTGTTGAAGTGCCGTGCATGGCGGCTATCCGCCCCGATCTGGGGACGGTCAACCTGCGCAGCGGGCCGGGCCTGACCTACCCGCGGGTGGAACGGGCGGCCGGCGGGATGACCCTGGGGGTGGCCGGTGTTTCTGGCCTGGACCCTGACGGCCGGCCCTGGTACCGCCTGGAGTGGGACGGCGGGGCAGGCTGGGTGCGCAGCGACCTGGTGCAGATCTCCGGCGAATGCGCGGATGTCTTGCTCAAGGTGCCGGAGACGCCGGAACCGCCGTTTGCCGTGCCGGAACCGGCTGAGGATGCTTTCCCCCTGCCGGTGCCGGGCCGGGTGATCCAGCATGTCCATAACAGCCACCCGGCCTATGATCTGGCCGCGCCGGAAGGGACGCCGATCCACGCCGCCGCGCCAGGGATAGTCGTCCAGCGGGTGCTCTGTACCGGACGCGAAGGTGACCTGCCGCGCATCTCCCCGAGCTGGTTGGGGCTGGCCGGGCAGGAAGAACTGCGCCGCGATCCGGCCTGGGGCTTTGGTTACGGGACTTTTCTCGTTGTGCGCCACGGCTACGCTGATCTGCCCGCTGGGTTGCGCGGCTGCCTGGACGAGCTGGGACATGGGGCCATTTTTGTGCTGTACGGCCACCTGCAGGAAGTTACCGTCGTCGACGGAGAGCCAGTTGAAGCAGGCACGATCCTCGGCCTGACAGGCAGCACCGGCTGCTGCTGCGGCCCCTACCTGCACCTGGAAGTGCGCGTGGGGCCGGCTGACTCCGCGGCTGAGGACTGGCAGGCGCTGGCAACCGTCCATCCGGGACGGTTCTTCCGGGAACTGGCGGCGGGTCAACTGGGCACTGGTGGGCAACCCGGCGGCGCTGGCTGAGCACCGCCAGGCGCGATTCGGCCAGTCAGTTGGCCGCTGCCGGGCAGGGCGTTACAATCGGGCCGGCCTCTGACGGCCTGCTGGTTCGGTAAAGCGGGACATCACCTGTCCTTGATGGAGTGGCTTTCTATGCCTTTTTTGCTGCTGACACAGGGCGATCCGATCGGCCTTGACCTGCTCAAAAAGCTGGTGGATAAGCGCTATGGCGGCAGCCCGCCTGCTCTGGACGCGCTGCGCGTGACCTATCGGGGCTGGACCGCCGCCCGGCTGGGGCCGTTGCCGCTGCGGGCTGCCGTGGAAGCTGTGGCAACCTACCGCTTCCCCTTCCAGATCCGCTGGGATTTCACGGTGCGGATGCTGCGCATCTTCTCCAGCCGCTACACCACCGCCTTTGACGGCCAGGTGGTCTACGAAGTGCAGGGCGGGCGGGTGACGCGCAACGCAGAGGAAAGCGGCGTTGATTCGGCGCGCGCGCGGGCCTGGTCGGAAGCCGTGTATTTCATCAGCCCCATGATTGCTGATCGCGCCATCCGTGTGCAGAGCATCGACAACCATGCCTTTCGTGTCTTTGCGCCCGATATGCCGCAAACCGCCGCCCTGGTCCGGCTGAACGAGGATCACACGCTGGCGGCGGTGGAAGTCGAGCGGCTCGACCCGAATGACAACAGGGTCAAGCTGCAGCGCCTCAAGCCTGCTGGAGAGCTGATCCGGGTGGATGGCCTGATCCTGCCGCAGTACCTGGAACGGTATTGGGGTGACACACTGGCCATGCGCCTTTCCCCGGTCAGGGTTGAACTCAATCCGGCTCTGGAACCGGATACCTTCACCCTGAAGTCGGAAGACCTGCTGGCCGTGCTCCATGAAGACGACGAGGCAGACTCCGGGGGGAGCAGTGCGGCGGGTTAGACTGGCGCTTTTCCTGCTTGTGACGCTGGGCGCCGGGCTGATCGGCTGCGCCCCTGCCGCCACGCCGGGCGCCACGCCAGCCCCGACGGCTATGCTGGCGCCCTCAGCCACCCCGCTGATCATCACCCTACCGCCGCCGGAAGCGCTGGACAGCGTCGTATTCTCGGCGACTGATCACAGCCAGGGGCCGGAAGACGCCCCGGTGACCATCATCCACTACGGCGACTTCCAGTGTGAGCCGTGCGCTGACCTGGCCCGCAGCCTGGCTATCCTTCAGGAACGCTACCCGGACAAGGTGCGCCTGATCTGGCGGCACTTCCCGGATATCGTCGCCCATGACAAAGCGCCGCTGGCCCTGCTGGGGGCGGAAGCGGCGGGCGAACAGGGCGCTTTCTGGCCGATGCATGACCTGCTCTTTGCCGAGCAGGCAGTCTGGCGTGATCTCTCGCCGGAGTCCTTCCGCGCCACGCTGGTCGCTTACGCCAGCACACTCGGCCTGGACCTGGACGCTTTCCGTGCTGCGCTGGCCGCTGACCCGACTCCGCTGGTCGAGCAATACCGCCTGGAGGCGCTGGCGCTTGATCTGGTGGGCATTCCCACGCTGCTGATCAATGGCCAGCCCTACAGCGGTCGCTACGATACCTACGGGCTGGATGAGGCAGTGCGCTTTTTTGCCCTGGCGGAGCGTCACTTCCCTGACCAGCCGGAACTGGTCATTGATCTGAGCAAATCCTACCGGGCCATCCTCCACACCGAGCACGGGGATGTGACGATCGACCTGTTTACTGACCGCGCACCGGTCGCTGTCAACAACTTCGTCTTTCTGGCCCGCGCTGGCTGGTATAACGACATCACCTTTCACCGTGTGCTGCCGGGCCTGTTCGCCCAGACGGGCGATCCCAGCGGCACGGGGCTGGGCGGGCCGGGCTACACCATCGCCGACGAGGCCGACAACGGCCTGATCTTTGATCGTGAAGGGCTGGTGGCGATGGCCAGTACGCGCGGCGTCCCCAATAGCGCGGGCAGCCAGTTCTTCATCACCTACGGCCCGCTGACGCCGGAGCGTGAATGGAACGGCCAGTTCACGATCTTTGGCATCGTGACTGATGGCATGGACGCCATCCGCGCCCTGACCCCGCGCGACCCGCAGGACCCGCTACGCTATCCCGATCCGCCGCCGGGCGACCGCTTGCTGAGCGTGGAGATCATCGAACAATGACGGGGAGCAGCTGGCCGCGATGGGCGATGATCGCACTGCTTGGGATGGGGCCCAAAGTCATCGCTGCTTGCGTTGCCCCTGCTGCCGCCACACGGTATAATTCCGCCGCTTGGCAACCAAAGGACGGAGGTCCATGGCCGTGAATCCTTTACGCGCACTGGCGCTGCTGCTGATCGTCCTGCTGGCGGGTGCGCTCCCCGTGCTGGCGCAGCAGGCCGGAGGCCGCATCTGTGTGGCGGCGTACCATGACGCCAACGCCAACGGCATGCGTGATCCAGTGGAACCGTTGCTCGCTGATGTGGTGGTGACATTGCAGAATGACCGGGCCATCGTGGTTGACACGTACCTGACCACCGGTCGGAGCGAACCACATTGCTTTGAGGGCCTGGCGCCCGGCTTTTACCTGGTTGGTTTCAGTGGTGGTATGGCCGCCCCGACGGGTGAGCAGGACTTCGGGGTGACGCTCAGCGGGGCAGAGATCGTCCCGTTGCAGGTGAATTACGGCGCCATCCCGGAAGCGGAACAGGCACAATCGCCCGCGATGGCCCCGGCCAGCACTCTGCTGACCGGCGATAACAATGTACTTCTGCGGATCGTCTTCGCAGCGGCGGGCGCACTGTTGATCATGGTCTTCCTGGCGGCTGTGGGGCTGTTGATCTTCTGGCTGCGCTTCCGCAAAGCCTGACCTGCCTGTGCCGGAATACCATCAGCGCGGCGGTGACGCTTACCCGCCGCGTTTTTGTTTGCCCGCACCGGCGCTACGGGCTTCGTGGTTCCCTGCGGATCCTGGCCAGGGCGTCCTGCGCGGCGGCGCGCACCGCCCCTTCTTCATCGTTCAACGCAGCGGTCAGGGCATCGAGGGCGTAATCGTTGCCCAGCCAGCCCAGGGCGATGGCCGCCCGGCGGCGTGTCTCCACGTCAGGATCGGCCAGCAGGCCGACCAGCGGGCGCACCGCCCGCGCGCTGCGCGTCAGCCCCAGCGCCAGGGCGATACCCCGGCGGGTCAGCGGAGCGGCACCCGGCAGCGCCGCCCGCAGTGGCGCGATGGCCCTGGCTCCACAGCGGCCCAGCGCCGCCGCTGCCCGCCCGCGCACGCCCATATCGTCATCGCTCAGGAGCGCGATCAATGGCGGGATGGCTTCCTCGGCGTAGCGGGCCAGCTGGCGCACGGCCTCGTCCTGGACAGCCAGGCCCCGTCGCGGGTCACGCAGGATAGCGATCAGCGCATCGACATTGCGGGTGTGGGTCATCTCCTGCCCCTGAATCTTGGTGTTGCCTCCGCCGGAGCGTTGCCCTGTTCACCCGGCGCTCAGGCCCGCCAGATAGCAAAGGGACGCCGGGTATCAAAGCGGTGCAGCCCGGCCCGGCGGGCGATCGTATAGGCTTCGTCTACTTCTTCAGCGGTGACCGGGCGGCTGAGCACGCCCATATCCTCTGTTGCGGCGCGGTAGGCAGGCCGGTACTGGGGCATCAGGTTGACATACGTATCCGGCGAAATCTCCTTCGCCAGAAAGCGCATGACCGCTTTTGTCCCGGCCAGCCCGCCCGGCAGGATCAGATGGCGCACCAGCAGCCCGCGTTGCGCCAGCCCCGTCGCCGGGTCGATCACCAGGTCGCCGACCTGACGGTGCATCTCCCGCACGGCGCGGTAATTGTGGCGGGGATAGTCCGGCACTTTGTTGTACTTCTGGGCAATGGCGGCGTCGCCGTATTTCATATCCGGCATGTAGATGTCGATCACGCCATCCAGCAGGGCCAGCGCTTCCGGCGAATCGTAGCCGCCGGTATTGTAGACCAGCGGCAGGCGCAACCCGGCCTGAGCCGCGATCAGCACGGCGACCAGGATCGGCGCGACGACATGGCTGGGCGAGACGAAGTTGATATTGTGGCAGCCAGCCTCCTGCAGCTCCAGCATCATACCTGCCAGCGCCTCCGGCGTGATCTCCGTTCCCTGACCCAGGGCGCTGATCTCGTAATTCTGGCAGTACTGACAGCGCATGTTGCAGTTGGCAAAGAAGATTGTGCCGGAGCCGCGCCAGCCACGCAGGCAATCTTCCTCGCCCAGGTGAGGGAAATAGGAACTGACTCGCGGCAGCGTCCCGGTGCGGCAGAAGCCAGTCTTCCCGGCGGCGCGGTTGACCCGGCACTTCCACGCGCACAGAACACAGGCCGTCATCAGGCGGCAGGCTTCTTCCGCCCGGCGGGCCAGCTCGCCGCTTTCCAGCAGTGCGACATAAGCAGGCGCGGCCACGCTCATCGCTTACTTTCCCCCGGCAATTCGTCTTTTCTTCCTTTACTATCTATCTTAACCGCCAACAGACCCTGACCGCCACCCTGCCGCCGGGCCATACCGCCGACATCCCGGCCCCTGTTTCCATCCATGGGCGGCCACCCTGTTTTTGCCTGCCGCCCGCAGTAGTATAATCTGGCGCAGGGCGTTACCGCCGAACCTCTGTACATCCAGCTCATCACACGTCACGAAAGGTATTGGGCTATGGAATACCGTCGCCTGGGGCACGCCGGGATCAAAGTCAGCGCGTTAAGTCTGGGTGGGTGGACCACCTTTGGCGATCTGGTCAAAGACCCGCGAGTCACACGGGACATCATCGTGCGCGCCTACGACGCCGGGATCAACTTCTTCGACATCGCCGATGTCTACGCCGGTGGCGAGGCTGAGCGTATGATGGGTCAGGTACTCCGTCAGTTCCCCCGCCATACACTGGTGATCTCCTCCAAAGCCTACTGGCCGATGAGCGACGACGTGAACGACCGTGGCCTTTCCCGCAAGCACCTGATGGAAAGCGTGGAAAAGTCGCTCAAGCGCATCGGCACGGATTACCTGGACCTCTACTTCTGCCATCGCTACGACCCGGATACACCGCTGGAGGAGACCATCCGCGCCATGGATGACCTGGTGCACCAGGGCAAAATCCTCTACTGGGGCACCAGCGAGTGGACTGGTGCGCAGATCCGGCAGGCCCTGGACTTCTGCGAGGCGCATAACCTGTACAAGCCGCAGGTCGAACAGCCGCAATATAACATGCTGGATCGGGAACGGGTGGAGCAGGATGTGCTGCCGGCGGCGCAGGCGGGCGGCATGGGACTGGTCATCTGGAGTCCGCTGGCCAGCGGTCTGCTGACCGGCAAGTATGACGATGGCATCCCGGCGGATAGCCGGCTGGCTCGCCTGGAGTGGCTGCGCAAGGCCAAGCTGGAAGGCCAGGATAACCCGATCCCGCGGGTGAAGGCGCTCAAGGCGGTCGCTGAGCGGCTCGGAGTCAGCCGGGCGCAGCTGGCCCTGGCCTGGACGCTGCGTTTGCCGGGCATCAGCAGCGCCATCACCGGCGCTACCCGCCTCAGCCAGCTGGAAGACAACCTGGGCGCGCTGAGCGTGACCCTCAGCGCGGATGTCCTGACCGAGATCGACCGTATCCTGTCCGCCCCATCCCCGGCCTGAAGCCGGGCGGCGGCAGCAGGGCGGGAATAATCCGCCCATTCAGGAGGCGCTATGGGCGCACAAGCGGGGCAAAAACGGACTGATGCCGCACTGCGCATCATCATCTACGGCCTGGCGATTGTGGTGGTGTTGTTGCTGATCGCCACCCTGGTCGCCCGTCTGGTCTCCATGATCACGCCCAATGTTGCCGCTAGCGCTCAGGTTGATGTGCTGGAGCGCGCCAATGACGCCGTCAACGCCGTCAACCTCCTGCTCAGTTTTCTGGAAGGCGCGTCAGTCCTGATCGGGCTGGGCTTTGGCGCGGCGGCGCTGTATGGCCTGCGCAATGTTGATGAACTGCGCCAGAATCTGGAAGCTGAGGTAGAGCGGGTCAAACAGTTGCAGGAGGCTGTCCAGCGCGACCTGCGCGCCGCCGCCGAACGCGACGAGCAGATGCGCCAGCGCCTGGAGCACCAGCTCGAAATTCTGAATAGCTACCGACCCGAACTGGAGCAGATCAGGAATCTGCGGCAGGAGATCGCCGCTGCGCAGGAGGAACTGGCGCTTGTCCAGCAGGCTGATCAGGAGTTCCGGCTGGGTAACTATAGCACCGCCTACCGCTTTGCCACTCAAGTACTGGCGCGCAACCCAGATAACTGGCTGGCGCTATACATCGCCGGGTGGCTGGAAGTCCACCAGCGCGACGACGTCGACGGGGGCATCCACCACCTGCAGCGGGTGATCGAACTCAAGCGCGATTGGCCGGCTGCCCGCGCCGCTTATGGGGTAGCCCTGCGCCGCAAGGCCCGCCGCGCCACCGGCGAGGAACGCCAGAACCTCTTCAACGCCGCCGAAGGCGCCCTGTTGCAAGCCCTGGGCGAAAGCCCCAAGCTGGTCGATTTCAACGGCGAATCGTTCTGGGGGCCGGTAGGCGGCATCCGATTGGAAACTGGCCGCCCGGAGAGCGCTATCGAAGCCTATGAACATGCCCTGGAGGTCACGCCTGATTCCTCCTATCCTGCCGGTAACCTGGCCGGGCTGTACCTGCAACGTGCCCGCCGCAGCGGTGATCCCGCTGACCACGAACGCGCCCTGGACGCCTTCGCCCGGACGGTGCGCGCCGCGCGGCGGGAGCAAATCCTCAAGCCCAATGATTACTTCCTGTGGATGGACATCGCCCAGGCGCAGACCATGCTGGGCATCCGCGACGAGGCCAACTTTGCCAGCGCGCAGGAAGCGCTGGCGACCGCCCTGCGTGCCCACCCTTCGGTCAATATGCTGGAAACCTCGCGGCGCGGCTGGAATTCCCTGCTGGAAAGCTGCCCCGCCGAATGGACGACCGTCGAAGCGCACCTGCAGGAAGCCCTCCGGGCGATTGACGCCGCCATCGCGGCGGGCGAGGCCCGGCCCTGAGCCGGACCGATCAGTTTGATGCGCCATGCTGGTTTACGGGGGCCGTCTCCCCTGGATACGAAAGGAAGCGTGCTGTGGTGGAACTTCAGGAGTCCGTCAAGATCAGGCGTCCGGATGAGGACATCGCCGAAGACATCGCCGCCCTGATCCGGCGCTTCCCGCCCCTTATGCAGTCCCGCCACTGGCTAACCGTCAGCGTTGTTGACGGCGTGGTCACCGTCAAAGGCCACATCAAGTCGGCTGTTGGCGCGCGGGTGTTGCTGGATAACCTGCCCGATATCCCCGGCGTGGTGAGCGTCGATTCCTCCGGGCTGTACAACGACGACGATCTGCGCCTGGCTGTCGGCAGGGTGATCCCGCCGGGTGTGCGCGCCGTAGTGGATTTCGGCCACGTGCTGCTAACGGGGACGCTCCCGCCCCGCCACAAAGCCGACGCGCTGATCCGCCGGGTGGAAAAAGTTCCCGGCGTGCGCCGGGTAAGCAGCAACCTGAACTGAGGCCGGGGTGGCCGCCTATGCCGCCGCCCGTCGCCGGTAGCCAGAGCATACTTCCACGCTGATCAGGGTCGCCGCGCTCAGCAGGACGATCAGAGCGGCGGCCCTGATCTGGCGCAGTAGGGCAGCGATCCAGCCGCATGTTGCTGTGCGGCGATGCTGGTTCTCGCTGTTGGTCTCTGCTCTCTCGCCTTGCGGTCTCCCGGCCCTCTGGACTTTTGCCTCCTGTTTCTCGATCTTCTGTCTTTCTTTGTGCTGTTGCCACAGTTGGGATTTTGGCGATGATGCGGTACGATTACGCGCCGGGGGCGCTGAGGCCCTCTGCCGGCGGTAGCGTTCGCCGGTCAGGTACGAAGGAGCAACCATGTCCGCGCCACAACGCGAAGTCTACACCGTCACCGTCGCCGGGCTGACGCGCGACCTCCGTCTGTTCGAAGTCGCGCCCGGCGTGCGCATCGCCATCATCAACATCCTGGGCGACACGGAGCTGGTTCAGGCGGTCGCCCGCGAGCTGGCACCGCGCATCAGCAAGTCCAGTGCCGAGGTGCTGGTCACCGCTGAAGCCAAGAGCATCCCCCTGGCTCATGCTCTGTCGGTCGAGCTGGGGATGCCCTATGTCGTGCTGCGCAAGGTCTACAAGCCCTATATGGGCGATGCGCTGGAAGCGCATACCGTCAGTATCACCACCGGCGCGCCGCAGAAGCTCTACCTGGACGAGAAAGATCGATCCATGCTGGCAGGCCGCAATGTCGCCCTGGTGGATGACGTGATCAGCACTGGCAGCACCCTGCAGGGCATGCGTGTCCTGATGGACAAGGTCAATGCCCGCGTGGCCGCCCAGGTCGCCATCTTTACAGAGGGCGACCGCGCCCGCTGGTCGGATATTATTGCCCTGGGGCATCTGCCGATCTTCATCGACGACGACGCCGGTCGCCCGGACTGAACAAGCTGGCTCTGGAAAAATTAAACGCCCGCACGGGAACCGCGCGGGCGTCTGTTGATTCGGGTGACTTCCGGCGCAGGGCCGATCAGCTGGCGGGGTCTACCCGCAGGCTGAATGTGCCGCTCAGCGGCTCCGTTTGCGCCTCAGGGCCGGACATGGGCGGCAAGGCGTAGGGGGAACCCAGGCGGACGCGGAAAACGTACAGGCCGTCAGCAGGCAGCGCCAGCGTGTACTGCACTTTACCGGGCACGGCGCCATTCATACTCAAGATGAAGCCCATCCCAACGCCACCGCCACCGCCCATATTGGGGCCGCTGAATGCCGGTGCAGGTACAGGCGGTCCCTGCACATCCAGAGCGGGGACATACGTCTCATCCACGCTCTCCAGGACGATGTTTACGCGCTGGCCAGCCGTGCCTTCAAAGCGGAAGACCTTCTCGTAAGCGATGGCCTGGTCGACTGTGCCGGTCACAGCCTGTCCCACCGCCAGCAGTGGCGTCTGCGTCTCAGCCAGAGTCAGGCTGAAGACGCTGGGTGTCGTGATCGGATCGGGACCGGTGGCGGTCTGGCGGACGGCGATCACAAAGCGGCCATCCATCTCCAGAATGAACGGATCCAGGACAAAGCGACCTTCCTCCGGCCCGTAGGCCGTGCCCATGCCGGTGCTGATGTAGCCCGCCGGGTTGACCACCTGTACGTCGATCGGCTGGGTTCCCGCTTCATGACGGCCTTCCAGGCGCAGCAGGTCACCCAGCTGCCCTTCAAAGACGTAGTGCGCGATCGGGTTGCCGCTGTCCAGCGTGCCGCTGACGGTCTGGCCGACGGCGATCGACTGCGTCTCCGGGATGCGCAGCGTGAGCGCCACGCGAACGGTTGACGCCGGGTCGAACTGCGGGCCGTCCTGCTGGCGGAAAACGGTCACGTTATATCCGCCATCCGCCGCCACCAGCAACGGATCGATCAGCGCCAGACCCTCCGCCGGGGAATAGGCCTGGTTGACGTAGCTGCCCAGCGAGTCGCGCACGCTGATGCTGAAGCTCGTCGTGCCGCCCAGGCCCTGGCCGGTCAGGGCGTAGACTGTGCCTGCCTGCGCCGTCATGGTCAGGAAAGCGAAGGGCTGATCCGGGCCAAGTGTGACGGTCACCGTCTCGTTCGGGGTGAGCGGCAGAGTCGTCGCCGGGCGGATGACGATCTCAAACGCGCCGGTGCTGCCACCTTCCGCCCCGCCGAAGCGGGTGGCGCGGAGGCGGTACTGCCCATCGACGGGCAGCGTCAACGGCCCGATCAGGCTGTTCAGGTTACCGGCGCTGTCGTCGTCGCTGACCAGCGTGCCATCGGGCAGGGTCAGTTCCAGGAAGCTATCCAGGCCCTGCTGGAACGCGGTCATGGTGATGGTGATCGTATCCCCCTGCTTGCCGCTGAAGGTGTAGAAGACCTCAGCAGTCTGCGCGGTGATCTCGCCGCGCACCGCTTCGCCATAAGCAATGGGTGTCGCTTCTCCCTGGGCCAGGGCGGGCAGCGCCATGATGAAGGCGCTCAACAAAGCCAGGACCACAGATATTTTTGCCACGGTACTCATCAGGCTGTTCTCCTCTGTGCTGAAATGCGGTATTGCGATGGGCTGCCCGCTCAGCATACCGGGCAACCAGGAGCCATCATAATCTGCCCGACATGGTTGTGCTTGACACCCACGCTACGCCTGACCTACGTCCAGCCACCGCTGCAGTTGCCGGAAGGATCATCCCGGTGGCAGCAGATGGACAGCAGTATCTTCGTAAACGATGCCGACCGTCTGCCCCTCGGTGAAACCGCGCAGCGCCCGCGCGCCACCCTCGATGACAACCACGCGCTGGCCTTCCGCCTCCAGCATGTACTCGGTTTCAGCGCCCAGGTACATCATTTGCTCGATGCGGGCCGGGCAAACGCCGGGAGTTTCATCCAGGCTAAGCGATTCCGGGCGCAGCACGGCAGTCAGGCGCGTGCCCGGTTGGGGCGGATTGGCCATCGGCACGCTGACGGTCCGCCCCAGCACACGGACGGTCACCCGATCGCCATTAGCCGCTTCTACCTGTGTCTCCACGAAATTAGCCCGCCCGATGAAGTCCGCGACAAAGCGGGTGCGCGGGTAGCGGTAGATCTCCTGTGGCGTGCCGATCTGCTCGATCTTACCCTGGTGCATGACCACGATCCGGTCGGACATCGACATCGCCTCGATCTGGTCGTGGGTCACATAAACGCTGGTGATGCCCAGGCGACGCTGCAGGTGGCGGATCTCGGCGCGCATCTGCACGCGCAACTTGGCATCCAGGTTTGAAAGCGGCTCGTCAAAGAGCAGCACACTCGGCTCCATGACCAGCGAACGGGCCAGGGCCACCCGCTGCTGCTGCCCGCCGGATAGCTCGTTGGGCCGCCGGTCGCCCAGCCCCCTGAGGTCCATCAGGGCCAGCGCCCCTTCCACCTTTTGCCGGATCTGCTCCCTGGGCATGCCCGCCGTTTGCAGGCCGTAAGCGATGTTGTCAAAGACGCGCATGTGCGGGAAGAGCGCGTAGCTCTGGAAGACCATCGACATGTCGCGCTTGTTGGGCGGCTGGTTGCTGATGTCTTTGCCGTTGAGCAGGATTTTGCCGGCGGTGGGCAGCTCAAAGCCGGCGATCAGGCGCAGGGTGGTCGTCTTGCCACAGCCAGAGGGGCCGAGCAGAGTGACAAATTCGCCGCTGTGAATGGTCAGGGAGATGTCGTCAACGGCGCGTACCTCGCCCTGTCCATCGCGCTGAGGGAAAGTCTTGGCGATCCCCTGCAGGACCAGGTCGCCGCCCCGCTGCCCGCCCGAACCTTTGATGGCCATGTTAAGCGCCTCCTTCCAGGGTACGCTCCGCGCCGGTGGTGGAGCCGACGGTGGCGTAGAGGATGCCGATCGCGACCAGCACGATCCCGATCAGAATCACGCAATACGCAAACGCATTGCCATAGCGGCCGTTTTCCACTTCATTGAGAATCTGGTGGGTCATGATCTTGGTCTGCGGCGTAGTCAGGAAGACAATCGCCGAGAGCGCGGTCATCGACCGGGCGAAAGCGTAGATCAGGCCGGAGAGGAAAGCCGGGCGGATCAGCGGCAGGGTGATCTTGCGGAAGGTGCGGGCGTTATCCGCCCCCAGGCTGATCGAGGCTTCCTCAATCGACGGGTCGATCTGGCTGAGCGAGGCCACGCCAGCCCGCAGCGCCGCCGGGATGCTGCGCACCACGAACACGATCACGATCGCCAGTGCGCCGCCAAAAATCGCCCGCCCGCCGGTTAGCTTGGGCAGCAGCGTCAGCGTCAATGGCTGCTCCGGCGTGCCGCCAAAGGGCAGGGTAAGCGTGATCGGGTTGTTATACATCAGCAGGAAGCCGATGCCCAGGATGGTGCCGGGTACAGCGATACCCAGCATCCCGGCAAAGTCCAGCGCCCCCCGACCAGGGAACTCCTTGCGCACGACCAGAAAGGCGATCAGCATCCCCAGCAGGCCGGCAATCGGCGTGGCGATGGCCGAGAGCAGTGTAGTATCGGTCATCGCTTTGGAGCCGTAGCCGTTGATCACGAAGTCAAAGTTGGCCAGCGTGAAGGTGTTGTTGACGCCGGGCACCATTACGAACGAGCCGTAGAAGATCATGGCGTACAGCAGGACGATCAGCAGGGTGACGAATATCGTCAGGCCAAAGAGCGGCCAGCGCACCCAGGGGTTGGTGATCAACTGCGGCGTGCCGGTAGGCTTACCGGTGACCGAGATCACCGAGAGCCGGCTCAGCCAGTAGCGCTGGACGATGAAGATCGCCAGCGATGGAACCAGTAGGATGATCGAAAGGACAGCGGCGGCAGTGGTGTCGTACAGACCGATCACCGAGATGTAAATGCGCGTCGCCAGTACCTCGTAGTTGCCGCCCAGCACCAATGGGTTGCCCAGGTCGGCGATCGCTTCCACGAACAGCAGCAGGAACGAGCCAAGGATGCCGGGGATCAGCATGGGCACGGTCACTGTGCGGAAGATGCGCCACTTGCTGGCCCCCAGGTTGGTGGCGGCTTCTTCCAGCGCCGGGTCCAGCGCCTGCATCATCCCCTTCAGGTTGAGATAGGCGACAGTGAAATAGGATAGCGCCAGGACAAGCGTCAACCCGTCCAGGCCGTAGATGTCATAACGCACGCCAAAGATGCCCCGACTGATGATCCCGTTGCGCCCGAAGAGCACCAGGGTGGCCGTGGCCACAGCAAACGGCGGCGAGATGATCGGCACCAGGGCCACCACATGCATAAAGCGCTTGAGCGGGGCCTTCACCTTGACCTGAACATAGGCGAACAGAAAGCCCAGCGCCGTCCCCGCCGTGGCCACCAGTAAACCCATGACGACCGTATTGATGATGATCGTCTGGTAGGTACTGCTGGTCACGTAATGGGCAAACAGCGGCAACCCTTCCGGGGAGGCGCTCTCCCCGACCATGGCGCCGATGGGCAGGATGACCATCAGCACCAGGAAAAGGGTGATCAGGATCAGGCTCAGGGCGAGCACGGGGTCCTGAAAGATGCGGCGGAACTGGTTGGCGTAGCGGCGCAGGATAGTCAAGGCTACCTCCCCCTGGACGCAAGGCCCCCGTCCATACTGGCTGACGGGGGCCTATTGTAACGTAGTTTCAACTTCCGGCGGTGGGCTGGCTTACTCGACCGGCTCCGGCGCGATTTCGGCGTCGAAGCGCTCGACGATCGCTGTGCGATTGGCGCCCGCCGCGACAAAGTTGTAGTTCAGCAGGTTGACCTCATCCAGCTTGACCGATAGCTCGGAGACCGGGGCCTCAGGGTTGGTCGGCAGCTGCAGGCTGTTGACCGTCGGGCCAATGGCCTGCGCCTCCGCGGTCAGCGCCCACTCGTACCAGGCGCGGGCGGCTTCCGGTTCCGCAGCGCCCTTGATGATGGCCATGCCACCGATCTCATAGCCGGTGCCTTCCTCCGGGAAGGTGGTGACCAGGATATCGGCGAAGCCTTCCTGCTGCAGCTTGACGCAGTCATGGGAGAAGATGATGGCGACGGCGATCTCGCCCGCGCCAGCCATCCGGCCCGGCGCTGCGCCGGAACGGGTGTACTGCAGGATGTTCTGGTGCAGCTGGGCGAAGTAAGCGAAGGCGTTGTCGATGGCCTCCTGGGTGGGAGCGCCGGTCTCGTCGTAGCCCGCGCCGACGTATTCGCCAGCGGCCAGGGCCTCGGCGATGGCTTCCTCATCCATGCCCTGCTCTTCCATGGCGGCGCGTTCCAGGGCGTCAGCGGCCAGGGTCACGTTCGTCCAGAAAGCGGTGAAGGCCGTGCCGGAAGTGGCCGGGTGGGCCATGGCAACATTGCCCTGCAGGGCCGGGTTGAGGAGGTCCTGCCAGGAGGTCGGCGGTTCAACGCCCAGTTCTTCCAAAATCTGCTTGTTGGAGCAGAAGCCCAGCACGCCGACGTAAACGCCCGTCCAGGTCTTGCCTTCTGCATCCCGGTACTTGGGATCGATCAGCTGAGCATTGGGGGAATCATACGGTTCCAGTAGCCCTTCATCCGCGGCGGCAAAGAAGGTATCCGCCGGGCCGCCCCACCAGACGGAGAACTCCGGGTTCCCGGCTGTCGCCCGCAGGCGGGCCAGCGCCTCGCCGGAAGACATACGGACGTAGGAGGTGACAATGCCCGTCTGCTCCTGGAAGGCCTGGGTCATGGCCACGCACCAGTCCTCCTGCGGCGTGCAGAGGAGGGTCAGCGTATCGCCGCCCTGGGCCAAAACAGGCGTGATCGAAAGCAGCAGTGCAACGAGCAGCAAAACCGCCAGACTCTTCTTCATGTTGCCTCTCCTCACCTGGATGATTCGGAAGGGTTGCCCGCCGCACCCGGACGGGGGCTGGCCGGACAATGGTGATTATAGCACGGGACACTCTGCCGCACGGCGCACGGCGCATGAGGCAGAACACGTCCCGGCGACGCCCGCGACGCATCGCCGGGACCAGAGCGCTAGCGCTGTGTGGTGACCACACAGCCCGTGCCGGTCAGGACGATGTTATCGATCGCGCCAACGAAGTCCCAGCCGCTGCCGCCAACGTAGATGTCCGTCAGCACGCCGGGGTTGGTCAGCACGTTCCCGAAGGCGTCCACCCACTCCGAGGGTGAAAGCACGTCCGCCTCGTAATGCCACCAGGTATTGCCCGGCACTGGAACCCAGTTGGTGGCCTTGGTCGTGCCGTCATGGGTGATCAGGAAGCCGCGTGCCCAGTCAAACTGCGACCCCTGGAAAGCAGGCATGAAGGCCAGCCTGACCATAACCGGATATTCACCATTACCGCCGTGCTCGTCTGTCCACCAGCCGCTGTTAGGCAGGGTGTGCCAGTCCACACGCACGTCAAATTCGATGTGCAGGTCGCGGCAGGTGGCCATATCGATGCCCAGCGGCTGGCGCGCCCAGAGCGCCGACCCGCTGGCCCCGCTGTTGTCCCGCGCCCAGGCCAGGTAATCGCCAAAGGTGGGGTCAATGTTGGTCTGCATCCCGCAACTCTGGCAATACTGCTCTACTGTCCAGCCTGCCATTCCGGCGCTAAAGTCGCCATTAAAGATCAGGTTGGTGACCGCGCCGCCACCGGTTGTACCACCACTGGTAGCACCGCCGCCGGTCAGCCCCTCCGCTGGAGGTGGCGGGGCGATCGGTCGCTCCAGCAGGCTCAGCGGCAGGTTCTGCATCCGGGTGTAATCATACGGCTCCGGCGGGAAGGGCGGTGAGGCGACGATGCCATCCGGGGCCAGCACCAGCCGCGTCTGCGCCCCGGCGGGGACGGTCACGCTCATCCCCAGGGCGGTGACAGTGGCCTGCCCTTCCAGCACGGCGATGGTCATTTCGCCGTTGAAGGTGGCGCTGCTCGGTTGCGCGGTCAGATAGACGGTGGAACTGAGCAGCAACTCCGCGCCGTTGAAGGTGAGCGCCACTTCCGGTGCACCGTCGGGCGTCTGTACCAGCAGGCCGTTCGGCGCCTGGGCACAGGGCGGCTCGCCCAGCCCGGTCGTCAGCACGTAAGCGCCGCCTGCCGCGCCGCCCGCTCCTTCGACAATCTGGCCGGTTGCGTCAACGACTGGCAGCGACCGGAAGTCGCTGGTGACCATCATCGTCATCACCCAGCCGCGCTGGCCGTCCGGCAACTGCACGTAGACCCACAGGTCATCGCCCAGCCGCCCCAGCGCCGTGAGGGTGGTATCGCCCAGCGGCCCGGCAAATGGCATCCCGGCCAGCGACGGCTCGTTGACCACCATCGTCCCGGCGCGTACGGCTACCTCCTGCAGGCCGCCTGCGTCGCCTGACCCGGCGACCATCGCCAGCGACGCATCCCCGAAGGCAACCACGGTTACGTTCTGGCCGGGCAGGGTGTCCGGTAGGTTAGCCTGCAGCTTGAGCAGGGCAATGCCCCATTGACCGGTAGCCGGGTCCAGCGGGTGCGTGATCAGCCGCTGGATACCAGCTACGTCAGCCAGGTCGCCCAGCGCGGCAAAACGGATCGCTGCACCCGGTTGCGGCTCTGCCGCCACCAGGGCGTGCCCGTAACAGACCTGGTTACGTCCCGTCCCGGCGCACAGCTGCCCCGCCATCATCAGCGCGGACTGGACCATCACGGGGCAGGCTGTCCCACCACCCTGGGCCAGGACATTTCCCGGCAACAGGCCGCTCACCAATAACACCAGCACGATAAAACGGATCCAGCGACGCATAGGCGCCTCCTGAATGAGACAGAATCACCTGATTTGATCCGGGCGGGTTGCCAGGAATGGGAGGGGGGAGAATGACGGGGTTAGCAGCGGGCAGTAATGAAAGGCAAGCCTGGGCATCCCGCCGGGTTCATTCTGCATTATACACTGGCTGCAATGCTGCGCAGGGACCGCAGGCGCCGCCGGGATAGTCAGCCAGCGGCACGATGGGCGTTGACCCAGGCGCTAACCAGTTCGCGCGTACTGTCGAAGGCCAGTTCTGGCAGGTCATCCGGGCTATACCAGGCCACCTCGGCGGCGTCATCCTGTGGTTGCAACGCGCCGCCGATCACCTCAGCAACGTAGACAATGATGATGCTGGCTCCGGGCCGCTGCTGGCTATAGAACACGTCCAGCAGGCCGGTCAGGCGGACTTCCAGGCCGGTCTCCTCACGCACTTCGCGGACAGCGGTCACGCGCGGGTCCTCCAGCGCGTCAACATAGCCGGCGGGTAGCGCCCATTTGCCGCGTTCTGGCTCCACCGCCCGCTTGATCAGCAGGATGCGCCCGCCCTGCTGGATGAAGACCGCCGCCGCCACTTTGGGGTCGTAAAAGTGGACATAGCTGCAGGCCGGGCAGCAGGGGCGCGACGCGCCAAAACAGTAGCGCTGCTCAAGCGCTGCGCCGCAGCGAGGACAGAACTTGACCGCAATCATATCCGCCATACGGGAGTGCCTTTGCCATACGCGGCCCGTTTACCGAGCGCCGGGCCAGCCCGCCGCCGTTAGGATACCGCCGCCCGTGAGGAAACTCAACCGGCGGGCCACCGGGCAAGGCGATGGCCATGCGGCTGATTGCCCCGTTCCGGCGGACGGCCTCACCGGTTGCTCATGTTTCTTTGTCGGCCATCCCGTATACTTAAGGGCAGAACGCATCCACGATCCGCTGTCAAGGCTGTACGTGCATGAGCATCCGTCTGCGCCTGACCCTGACCTATTCCGCCGTCCTGGTGAGCATCCTGCTGATCTTCAGCGCCACGGTGATCAGTGTCCTGCACTGGGCGCTGATCGACTCCGTCGATCGCTCGCTGGATGAAACGGTCAATGAGGTTATCCGGAGCATCGAAGGGCCAAACATTGAGCTATCACGGCGGGGGGAGCCGACGCTGGTCTTTGAACTGCCGCCAGAGCTGGATATCTTCCGCGCCTCAAACGTGTTCGTTCAGGTCTGGACTCACGACGGGCGGCTGAACAGCAGTTCCACCAACCTGGGCGGTTACAGCGCCCCGCTGGATGCTGGCGCCCTGACTACTCAGGAACAGACCCGCCGTAATGTCGTGCTCAACGGTTTTCCGTTGCGCGTGCTGACGCGCCCGCTGTTCGTCTCCGATCGCATCGTGGGCCGTATCCAGGCGGCGCAGGCGATCAGCCCGATCCTGGAGGCGCAGAGCCGGGTGACGGCAGTCATGCTGGTCGCTGGCATCTTCGCCTTCATCACGTCGCTCTTCCTGGGCAACGCCCTGATCGAGCGCGCCCTGCGTCCGATCGAGACGATCGCGGAGGCGGCATCGCAGATCGCCACTGGCGATGACCTCAGCCGGCGCATCCCCTACAGCGGGCCAATGGACGAGCTGGGCCGCCTGACGGTGGTCTTCAACGCCACGCTGGAGCGCCTGGAGCGGTTGTTTAACGCCCAGCGGCGCTTTGTGGCCGATGTCTCCCACGAGCTGCGCACGCCGCTGACGGTGATCCAGGGCAATGTGGACATCATCCGCCGTTACGGCCCGGACAACGACTCGCTGGACGCCATTGCTGGGGAGAGCAAGCGCATGGCCCGCATGGTCGGCGACCTGCTTCTGCTGGCCCAGGCCGACGCCGGAGAGTTGCCGCTGATCACCCAGAACCTGGAGCTGGATACGCTGGTGCTGGAGGTCTTTGAGCAGGCAAAGGTGCTGCGCCAGGGCGGTGCAACCGTGCAGCTGGGGCGCTTCGAGCCGGTGCGGGTGCACGCTGATCCGGACCGCCTCAAGCAGTTGTTGCTCAACCTGATCAGCAACGCTTTCAAGTACACGCCGGCGGATGGTACGATCACCCTGTCGGTCTGGCCAGATGGGCCGGAGGCGTTGATAGCGGTAGCCGACACGGGCGAAGGAATCCCGCCGGATGACCTGCCGCATATTTTCGAGCGGTTCTACCGGGTGGACAAAGCCCGCGCCCGCAAACAGGGCGGCGCCGGGCTGGGGCTGGCCATCGCCCGCTGGATCGCCGAGGCGCACGGCGGGCGGATCACGGTGCAGAGCACGCCGGGGGTAGGCACGACCTTCACCATTCACCTGCCCCGCCAGATTCCACCGCCGGAATCGCTGGCCGATCCCGGCGCGGCGCTGCGGCTGGCCCGCCAGCACAAACGTCCCGCCAGCAAAGGCGCCGATGCCGGGCGCTAGCGCCCGGCGCATCTCTGCTGGGATTGGGCCGCTACTGGAAAGAAACGCTTTCAACAGTTCTAAGGGATAGAGGATGTTTTCAGGAGGATTGTATGAGATACACACGCTGGTTAATGTGGGCGACTGCAGGGCTGCTGGCGGCGCTGATCCTGGGGCTGGCGGCTTCAGCCCCGGTCGTGGCGCAGGATAGCGCGCGGCCCTACCTGGGCATCCAGTATGAGCAGCGCGAGGACGGCGCCTTGATCATCGCCGTGATGCCGGATTCTCCGGCCAGGGCCGCCGGATTGCGGGTCAACGACCTGATCACAGCGGTGAATGGCGAATCGATCGGCGCGGACAGACCGCTGCTTGAGGCAATCCGGGCTTATGCGCCAGGCGATACCGTCACGCTGAGCATCGACCGGCGCGGCCAGAGGCTGGAGATCGCGGTGACGCTGGGCGCCTGGCCGGAGGAAACGCCCGCTGCCCCGCCTGAAACGGGCGCCCTGCCCGGCGCGGCGCCGATCCTGGCGCGGCACATCCGCGTGGCCGGGGCAACCTTCGCCGATCTGGATGAGCACTGGCTGGTCACCGAGGTGACGCCCGGCTCTCTGGCGGAAGAAGCGGGTTTGCAGGCCGGGGATATGGTCGTGACCATCGAAGGACGGCCGGTTGATAGCTATGACAGCGGTGTGCTGGCCACCCGTGCCGCACAGGGCGCTGACCTCCCGCTGACGGTGGAGCGCGGCGGCGAAACACTGGAACTGACCCTGGCGCTGGAGCCACAGACGCCGGTCGGGACGTTTGTCGCTCCTGTGACGCCCCCGGCGCGACCGGTGGTCGTGTTACCTGTGTTGCCCTTCGCCGTGCAGGGCGCGGAGCCGCGTGGCTATCTGGGGGTGATTTTTGTCACCCTGACGCCGGAAGTGCTGGACGAACTGGCCGGGCAGGAGGACCTGCCCTTTGATCTGCCGGACGTCACCGAAGGCGCGCTGATCATGGAAGTCCAGCGGGGGACGCCCGCGGCAGCAGCCGGGTTGCAGCCGGGCGATGTGATCACAGCGGTCGATGGCGACGTAGTCGATGCCGAGCGCACGCTGGCCGATCGCATCTACGCCTATGAGGAGGGTGATACGATCACGCTGGACGTGCTGCGCGGCGCTGAAACGCTCCAGCTGACCGCCACGCTGGCCGCCCGCCCGCCAGAACTGGGGTTCATGGTTGTCCCGCGTATGGAAGGCGCAGTGCCGCCTTTTGGCCTGTTTCTGGATCCGAACTTCGACCTGGATCGCTTCCTGGAGGAGCATCCGGACTTCTTTGAGCAGCTGCGCGAGGGCGGCTTTGAGCGGCTATTCCCCGGCGCGGCGCAACTATTCAACGCCCCCGACTTCGACTGGAAGGCTTTCCTGGAGGAGTATCCGGGGTTTGCGGCGCTGCTGGGCCGCCTGGCGGAGCGCTTTAGCCCGGAGGAGTTACAGGAACTGCTGCCGAACTTCCCCTGGTTCACCGAAGACGATCCGTTTCACGGCCAGATGAATCCGGCCTTTCCGGGGGATGCAGTGAACGCCCCGGCCTAACGCGGGCGGCGAGAAATGGGAAGGCCGGGTAGCCGCTGTACTGCCTGTTTCCTGCTCCCCATTCTGGGCTTTTCCCTGCCATTCGCCGGGGGCGCAGCGTTGCTAGACCGTCCCAACGCCCATGAACAGGATGCCCCCGGCGAGCAGAGCCAGGCCGACGATGACATAGACGATGCGCGTGCCTACCGGGCCGATCAGGCGCACCAGGCCGCGGATCAGCCGTCCCCGTAGCGCCCGCCGCCAGCCGAATAGCCCGGCCCACAGCGCGTAGGCGCCCCATAGCCCGATCAACAGCCCGATCAGTTGCTCCTGTGTCATCTCCCCCTCCTGCGTTGTGTCAGCGACCGCGGTCGATCAGCACCTCGCCATCCCGCAGGATCAGCCCATGCCCCAGCGCCGGGCTGTGGGCCAGTGCGGCGTCCAGCCCATGTTGAGCCAGCCGATCGATATAGGGCCAGGCGGCGTTGAGAAAGGCATGGGTCGCGGTGCGGCCAACCGCGCCCGGTACGTTGAGCACGCAGTAGTGGGTGACGTTTTCCCAGACGAAGATCGGGTTGCCGTGGCTGGTGGGGTGACTTGTCGCCACACATCCGCCCTGGTCAATACTCATATCGATGATCAGGGAGCCGGGCCGCATTGTCCGCACCATGTCCTCCGTAATCAGCACCGGCGTGCGCTGGCCGGGCACATGCACCGCCCCCAGTAACACATCGGCGAAGCGGACAACCCGCCGCAGGTTGAAGTCATAGGAGATCATGGTGGTGACGGCGCTGTGGAAGCGATCCTGCAGCCGCTGCAGGGCACGCAGGCTGTGGTCGAGCACAATCACGCGGGCGCCCAGGCCCAGGAAGGCTTCGGTGGCGTATGTACCAACCACGCCCGCCCCCAGGATGACCACATCCGCCGGGGGAACCCCCGTGATCCCGCCCAGCAGGATGCCCTTGCCGCCGGAATTATTCTGCAGGTAGTAAGCCGCGATCTGCGCGGCCATCCGCCCGCCGATCTCGCTGAGGGGCTGCATCACCGGGTGGCGGCCATCGTCTTCCCGGATCATCTCGTAGGCGATGACGGTCAGGTGTTTTTCCTGCATAGCCTGCAGCATCCGCTCGTGCATTACCGCCACCATGACCATGCATAGCAGGGTCTGCCCCTCCTTCATCACCGCGATCTCCTCCAGCGAGGGCCGTTGCACCTTGAGCAGCAGATCAGCCCGGCGGAAGGTTTCGTCGTGGTTGTAGGTGATGCGCGCCCCGGCCCGCTCGTACTCGGCGTCGGGGAAGCCGCTGCCTTCCCCGGCCCCGGTTTCGACATAGCACTGGTGTCCCTGTGCGGTGAGGATAGACACGCCGGCGGGGGTCATGCCTACGCGGTACTCGTACGGAAGTTGTTCCCTGGGAATGCCGATGACCAGACCCATGTGACGGCCTCCTGGCATGGCGGCAGGTTCGCTGATTCTGCTTTTATGATACACGTTTGGCCGGGGGAAAGGTACTGGGGAACAGGGAATAGAGCGTGGGGAAGCCAGCCGGCCAATTCCGTGGCGAAGGCGATGATGCTGCGCGACAGGCGCAGATGTGCCACAATAAGCGGCTTGATGTGCTCTGTTGCTGCCCGGGAGGATAACCTGTATGGCGATTATGCGTGTTGCGCCGGTGCGCCTGGAAGGGCGGGCGATCTGGCTGGAGCCGCTGCGCGAGGATCATGCGGCAGACCTCTTTGAGGCCGCCGCGACTCCGGACCTGTTCACCTACTTCCGTTACCACTTCAGCCCGGAGACATGGAACGTGGAAGGCTTCCGGGAGTTCATCCGCGCCACTTATCAGCGCCCGGACGCCTGCCCCTTCGCCATCCTCTACCGCGCCAGCGGTAGGGCCATCGGCCAGACCTGTTACCTGAACATTCGCCCCGCTGACTTCGCCCTGGAGATCGGCGCAACATGGATTGGCCCGGCCTATCAGGGCACCGCCGTCAACCCGGAGAGCAAGTTCCTGTTGCTGCGCCATGCCTTTGAGACTCTGGGCGCGGTGCGTGTGGAGATCAAGACGGATAGCCGCAACACGCATAGCCGGCGCGCCATTGAGAAGCTGGGGGCCAGGCAGGAAGGCATCCTGCGCAAGCATCTGATCATGCCCGATGGCTATATTCGCGATTCGGTCATCTACAGCATCCTGGACGACGAGTGGCCGGCCGTCCGGGCGCGGCTGCTGGAACGGCTGGGTTACACGCCGTAGGCGGCGCATGGGCAACGATGGCGGCGATACCCACGAGCCAGGATTGCCCGCGACCTGGCCTCCCGGCCTCTTTTTTCTTGCCGCTTGCCGCTTGCCAGCAGCCTCTTCTCTTTCCTTCCTGCCTCTTTTTCGGCCTGTCGCCGGGGAGCAGAAGCCGCGTCCCGCACCTGCAAAATTCGCCTTCTTTGTCCCCTGGAGGGTATACTTGCGATTTGTTTGAATCATCCCGGCCTTTGCGCGGGCATCTGCGTGGAAAGCTCTTGATCGCCCATGTCTGTGCTCCAGCATCTTGTTGATCGGCTGAAGCATCATCGGCAGCCTGTGTTGCTGCCGTACTATGTCCCCGGTCTGTGGATCGACGCCCGCACGCTGGCCCCGCAGGCCGTCAACCCCTACGAGTTTTACGCCCACCGTCTGGAAGACATCCTCCACGCCGCCCCAGAGCCGATTGTCCAGGGCCATGACGATGAGGGCTGGTCAGGGCAGGCGATCGTCTACAACCTGTTCCCGCGGGTGGCCGCAGCTTACGCCCATGCCGGGGACGGCCAGATTCGCCTGGGGCCGCGCCCGGATGGCTGGCGGGATACGGGTACACTGCTCAAGGCGATCGTGCTGCTGCCGTACATCCAGCGGTTGGGCTGCAACACCGTGCACTTGCTGCCGATCACGGCGGTCGGCCAGGACGGCAAAAAGGGCACGCTCGGCTCGCCCTACGCCATCCGCAACCCGTACGTGCTGGACGAAAATCTGGCTGAGCCAGCCCTGGACTTCAGCGCGGAGGAGTTATTCGCCGCGTTTGTGGAGGCGGCGCATCACCTGGGTCTGCGCGTGGTCATGGAGTTCGTGTTGCGCACGGCCTCCCGTGATGCTGACTGGGTTAAGGAGCATCCTGACTGGTTCTACTGGATCCGGGCTGACATCGCCGACCGCCCGCCGGGCAGCTTTGACGCCAGCCTGTACGGCCCGCCGCTGTTTGACAGCAACACCCTTGGCCTGATCAAGTGGAAAGTCTCGCAGGGCGATTTTCACGATCTGCCGCCCGCACCGCCAGCCCACCGCCAGATGTTCACCCCACCGCCCCGCCCGGAGCAGGTCTGGATGGACGGCGGACGTTGGTATGGGGCACTAGATGACGGCACACGGGTGCGTATCCCCGGCGCGTTTTCCGACTGGCCGCCGGATGACGGTCAACCGTCCTGGACGGATGTGACGTACCTGCGCCTGTACGATCATCCCGACTTCAACTATATGGCCTACAACACGCTGCGGATGTACGACGCCCGTCTGGCCACGCCCGCCCACGCCAACCGGCCGCTGTGGGATGCCATCGCGGGGGTGATTCCGTACTACCAGCGGCGTTTTAGCATCGACGGCGTGATGCTGGATATGGGCCACGCCCTGCCCATGCCGCTCAAGCGCCGCATTGTGGAGGAGGCTCACCGCTTCAATCCGGAGTTTGCCTTCTGGGAGGAGAACTTTGCCATCGATGACGCCAGCCGTCGGGAAGGCTACGACGCCGTGGTGGGCTACATGCTCTTTGCCCTGCACGACCCGGAAGCCCTGCGCCACTTCATCGAACGCTGGGCGCGGGAGCCAGTGCCGATCCCGTTCTTTGCCACGGCGGAGAATCACAACACCCCCCGCGCGGCGGATTCCACCCCCAACGGCCATATTTTCAGTTACTACACCCTGCCGCTGTGCATCGCCATGCCCGGCATCCCGGTTATTCATAACGGCTTTGAACTGGGGGAAAAGCAGCCGATCAACACTGGCCTGAACTTCCGGGCGGAGGCGCTGGCCCGCTACCCGGCGGAGAAGTTACCGCTCTTCAGCGCGTATGCTTTTGACTGGACTCGCCCCGATAACCTGATCGAAGGCGTGCGCTACGCGCTGGAACTGCGCCAGCGTTACGCTGACTTGCTGACCCTCAACGATCCGCGCAGCTGGTACGTGGGCATGTCCAACAACCCGCACATCCTGGTTTTTACCCGGCGGCAGGGTGACCTTTCCCTGACCTTTATCGCCAACACCGACCAGCGCCATCACCAGAGCGGGCGCGCATTGCTGAGCGGGCAGTGGTACCGCACCCAGGGCGTGTGGGGTTCGCCGGACATCATCCAGGTACATAATGGTTTGGCGCTGAGCGTGGACCTTTCGCCCGGCTACGTGTTGATCCTGGAAGGCGAAGACCTGCCCCTCAACGGTCACTAAACCGGGCGATCTGTTGGCTTTCTCCCACTTCCGGCGCATGATCCAGAACAGGCAAGATCGATCGGCCAAGGAGAATACCCATGCACGATTTTGTGGCGCTGGCTGAACGGCTGGCGCAGATCAGCGGCGCGATCATCCTGCGCTACTTCCGATCGGGCGTGGCAGTGGATGACAAGGCTGATGGCTCGCCGGTCACTGCCGCCGACCGCGAGGCCGAGGCAGCCATGCGGGCGGCCATCACCGCCGCCTTCCCGGAGCATGGCATTATTGGCGAAGAATACGGCCACGAGCACCCGGACGCCGAGTACGTCTGGACGCTTGACCCGATCGACGGCACCAAGAGCTTCGTTACCGGCAGCTTCCTGTTCTCGACGCTGATCGGTCTGCTGCGGCACGAGCAGCCAGTACTCGGCGTCCTGCACCATCCGCTGACCGGTCACCTGCTGATCGGCGACGGGCGGCAGGCGCTCCTCAACGGGCAGCCCGTGCGTGTCCGCCCCTGCGCCCGGCTGGAGGATGCGGTGCTGCTCGCTTCCAGCCATACCAGCGTTGCCCATTACCAGGATGGGGCGGCTTACGACGCTCTGACCCGCCGCGTGCGCTTCTACCGCACCTGGGGCGACGGGCATGGTTACTTCCTGCTGGCGACCGGTTACGCTGACATCATGGCTGACCCGATCATGTGGCTGTGGGATGTGGCGCCGCTGATCCCGATCGTGGAAGGCGCGGGTGGGCGCATCACGAACTGGCGGGGCGGGCCGGTCTTTGAGTCGGTGGAGCGGGTGCTGGCCACCGGGACAAGCGCCATCGCTACAGCAGGCGGCCTGCATGAGGCTGTGATCGCCGCGCTGAACCCGCCGGCCGGGTGATTTGCGAAACAGGGGAAAGCATGTCCGAACGGGATTGGCGGGCTGTATTCGCGGCCTGCACGCGCTTTACCACCGGCCACTATCCACAGCCGCCGCGCCGGGCGCTGGAGGCGCTGGCCGCCTTCACCCCGGAAGACAGCCAGGAAGATGTCTACGGGGAAGGCGCGCTGATCGAGCGCTTTGAGGCGGAGGTCGCCGCGCTGCTTGGCAAGCCCGCCGCCGTCTTCATGCCCTCCGGCACGATGGCTCAGCAGATCGCCCTGCGCATCTGGGCCGACCGGACGGGCAACGCCAGTTTCGCCTGCCATCCTACCTGTCATCTGGAGGCTCATGAGGACTGGGCTTACCGGCTGTTGCACGGGCTGCATGCCGAGCTGGTCGGTGACCGCTACCGGCTACTGACGCTGGACGATCTCAAGAAGCTCAAAACGCCGGTCGGGGCGCTGCTGCTGGAATTGCCACAGCGCACCATCGGCGGCGTCCTGCCGGGCTGGGATGAACTGGTGGCTATGACCGGCTGGGCCAGGGAACAGGGCATCATCCTGCACATGGATGGCGCACGGCTGTGGGAGTGCCGCCCGTTCTACGGACGGGATTACGCGGCCATCGCCGGGCTATTCGACACAGTGTATGTGTCCTTCTACAAGCTGCTGGGCGGGCTGACCGGTGCGGCGCTGGCCGGGCCACAGGACGTGATCGACGAGGCGCGGGTCTGGCAGCACCGGCATGGCGGGCGGTTGCTCCATCTGTACCCTTACGTACTCTCCGCCCAGCAGGGCATGGCTGCCCATCTGGGGCAGGTTGAGGCGTACTGTGCCAAAGCGGCCGAGGTAGCGGCGGCGCTGGCAGCGCTCGATGGGATCGAGCTAACACCCAAGCCGCCGCACACCAACATGTTCCATCTGTTCCTGCGCGGGGACCTGGCGCGGCTGAATGTCGCCGCTCTGGATATCGCCGCTGAGACTGGTGTCTGGCTGTTGCGCGGGCCAGCCCTGCGACCTTCCCAGATTCCGGTCTATCAGATGATGGAGTTTGTGGCCGGGCAGGCCACGTTGGACATCCCAACGACGGAGATCGCAGCACTGTACGCCGAGCTGTTACGCCGGGCGCAGGCCTGAGGCAACCAGTGGCCTACGCCTCGTCTTCCGGAGGCAGGTCGATTATCTCTTCGTCATCGCCGGCGGCAAGCAGATCGTCGGTAGGCGCCACGAGGTCGGCTTCCAGCAGGGCCAGCGCTTCCTCGTAATAGGGTTCCGGCGTCAGAATCTCGATCGTGCCCAGCGGGCCGACATTCATCGGCAGGGCCAGCCCGGCTGACTCGCGGTAGGTCAGCGTCGGGATGCTGGCGGTCTCCAACACCCCGGCCAGGATGGCGGCCTCGGCCTCTCCCATGGCGACGGCGACGCGGTACCATAACCGGCCGTCCGGCCCCTGGCGCTTGACAACCTCATCCGGCATGGGGTGCCTCCCTGCTGCGTATGGTGCGGTTATCTTCAGTATAGCATGGCCGGGGGTAAATGTGCCTTGCCATCGGGACGCTACCTGCCTCTGGCTTCTCAGCGGTTGAACAGGAGTCCGGGGTCCAGCAGCCCGCGGCTCAGCCGCGCCCAGCTGGTCTCATTGACGTTGGTCGAGGCCCGGATCTCCAGGTGAACATGCGGGGCTTCAGAATTACCGGAATTACCGCACGTCCCGATGATCTGGCGGGGGCTAAGGGCTGCGCCTTGCGCCACCGCCCGATCCCGCAGGTGGGCGTACATGACGAAGATCGCCGCGCCCGGCAGCCCCGCCGCCGCCAGCGCTGACCGGGTGTGGGCGGGCAGTAGATCGTGGGTGTAGCGCACCACGATGTAGTGGCCGTAGCCAAAGCCCCAGCCGGGGTCGCCGAACACGCGGGGGTCGCCCAGCTTCAGCCCGTGATCGCGGACGCTGGGTTTTTCCGGCGTGGCGTTGCTGGCGTTGAAGGCGATGATCACCCGTCCGCCATGCGGCCCGGCCAGCACTGGCTCGCCGACCTGCGCGCCCAGGTCCCAGCCATTGTGAGCGGGCAGGGGACCTTCGTAACCGCGTACCCACCAGTAATTGGGCGGGGTCAGCGGGGCGGGGTACAGATCCGCCGCCGGCAGCAGGCCGGACGTGGCGCAATCCGCCCCCTGAAAACTGAGCAAATCCTCGCGCACCCAGCCTTCCTGTTCCGGCAAGGGCACCTGCACCCAGCGCAATGGGCCGCCGGTTTCGTCCGGGCGGATATCCAGAATCTCCAGTCGTGCCCCGCGCGGAACGGTGGTCACGATGCCGTAGCGGGTCGACGGCCCCGAACGCACATTGATCGATTCGCGCCCGCCGATCACGATGCCCACACAGCCGTCAGCGGGCACTTCCGCTGTTGGCGGTGGGCCGTCCGGCGTTGTGCCCGGTTCAGCTGGCTCGCCGGGATCAGCTGGCACAGCGGTTTCGACGGATCCAGCTGGAATCCACAGCGGGGCAGCCGGTTCGACCGGCGCAGCGGTCGGGCGTTTGCTGGCGTCGCGCACCAGGCTGAAGGCGAAAGTGCGCATGGCCAGGACAGGATAGCCACAGGCGGTGTGATCGCCGGGGGCCAGGTCCAGCAGGTCGTCGCGCGCCCAGCCTTCGCTGCCATCGGGCAGGCGCAGCTTGAGCCACTGGTAGACTTTGCCCTGAAAACCATTCCCGGCGTCATCTGGCAACGCATCCAGGATGGCGGCGCTTACGCCAACGGGGGCTTTGAACAGCAGCGCGTAGCCGGTGCCGGGGCCGGAGCGGATGTTGATCTCGGTGATGTCGGGCCGGTCGGGCAGACCGCGGATAATTGCCTGGCTGGGTGTGGTAGGCATGAGGCGCTCCTTTATGCTTCAGTGTGCAGCCATCATACACCTTTTGACGCTGGCCGGAAAGCCGGGGAGCAGACAAGGGCATGAAAGAGGCAGGAACCAGCTGGTAAGCTGGGAGGTCAGGAGGCCAGCGGTCGGGCAAGTGAAGCGCCAGCGACCCGTGCTTTGCAGCCGCTGTTTCCCTGTCTCCAGATGCAACCGGCCCGCCGTGGGAGGCGGGCCGGTTAGGCGCTGGCAGGGCGTTCACTCAAAGGAGAGCTCGGCAATGACCGGGAGGTCATCAACCGGCGTATCCTTATAACGCATGCCGACATTGACCAGCATCACCGGGAAGCCCTCAGGGGCGATCGGGTATTTGCAGCCGGAATCGGGGCAGATCAGCCACCAGTCTCCGTTAGGACGCTGGATCAACTCCAGGCGACCGGGGTCGTCGCCTTTGTCCTTATAGTGTACGGCCACCGGGCAGCGCAGGATGGCCAGGTGCTCGCTATCGATCGGCGGCGTCGCCGTGGACTCGGTCATCAATCAGAAACCTCACTGTTGGCAGGTCATATCAGGCTGAGTATGCCACCGCTGCCGGGGATCGTCAAGCCGGTTGCTGGCAGCCTGCCCCCTGGCCTCGCTCCAGCGCAAAATGGAGAGGGGGGGGGGAAAAGAGCCGGGAGGCCGCCCGCTGCCCACCCTTTCCTTCCGTCCGTCTGCGCAGGGCGCGGCCTGATCGCTGGCAGCCTCTGCCTGCGCTCGAACTGGTCAGATTGGGGCGACACCGCGCCGGAATACGGTACAATACGGGCAGGGAAAACTTCGTTCACACGGCTCGACACAAGGAGAGCTGCTCATGAAACTTGTCATTGCCATTGTTCAGGACCTGGATGCCGATGCCGTGGTCGAGGCGATTACCGAGGCTGGCTACCGGGTCACCCGTGTGGCGACCACCGGCGGATTCTTCCGCCAGGGCAACACAACCCTGTTTTGCGGCGTTCAGGACGATCAGGTGCCGCACCTGATCAATCTCCTGCGCAGTACCTGCAAGCGCCGTACCCGGATGATGCCCATTGCGCCACATTCCGCTGAGCATCCAATGACGGTTGGCGCGTATGTCGAAGTTACCGTCGGCGGGGCGACCGTTTTTGTGCTGGACGTAAAACACTTTGAGCAAATCTAAGAGAGCGCAGCCATGGCCGAAAAATTCATTATCGCCATTGTTGGAGCGGCTAACAGCGAAAACGTGATGAACGCCCTGGTGGCCAATCACTATGCGGTCACACGCATTGCCAGCACCGGCGGTTTTCTGCGGCGGGGCGGGCAGACTACCCTGCTGATCGGGGTAGATGAGTCAGCCGTCAACAGCGCGCTGGATTTGATCCGCGCCTCCTGCCAGAACGAGCCGCCAGCGGACGAGCACCGGGCCACGCTGTTCGTGCTGGATACGGTCCACTTTGAGCAGATCTAGGGCGCCTTTGACCGCACGGCTCAGGCAGATTCCGCCTGCGCCGGCTCCCGCACCAGCGCCAGGAACAGGATCATCCCCGCCGCCCGGAAGATGGTCGAGAGCGAGAACACGGGGAGAAAACCTGTCGCATCCAGCAGCCAGCCGCCAATCATTGGCCCGATCGAGCCGATCAGGGCAGCGATGGTTGTATGCAGGGCCAGGTAGCGTGGGCGGTGGTTCTCCGGCGTGATCGCCAGCAGCAGGTTGAACGACCCCAGGTTGTAACCCGTCCAGGCCACTGAAGCATAGAACTGCACCAGCGCGCCCTGCCAGGGTTCGGTCACGCCCAGCCATAGCACCGGGATAATCGGCATCGCCACGGTAAACCGCATGATCCAGGTGATGCCGAAGCGATCCTGCCAGCGCCCAAAGACATACATGCTGATCATCGTGGCGAACACGCCTACTGTGTTCAGTACGCTGATTGTCGCCACATCAAAATGGGCCGCTTCAACCATGTAGACCTGAATGAATGGCCCGCCGAGCATCACGCCGAAGTTCAGCACAGTGTGGGCCAGGACAAAGTGCCGGTAGTTGTGGTAGGCGCGCATCCCGCGCAGGGTCTCCCGAAGGCCAAAGCGCTCCCCACTGCTTGCCACCGGCGTATGGCGGTGTTCCGGCAGGCCGCGGAAGAAATATAGCGCCCCCAGCCCGAAGATAAAGCCCAGGATAAAGACGGCCTGATACCCCAGCGGTTCCCCGATGGTCTTGATGAACAACCCGGCAGCCGGCACGATCGCGATTTTGCTCAGTTGCATCAGGATGTTGCGGGAAGCGAAGTATTGCCCGCGGATCGCTGCCGGCACGATCTCAGCAACCAGCGACGACCAGGCGCTACCCAGCAACGTCCCGAAGATCGAGACGGCCACCCAGCCCGCCAGGACCATTCCCAGCGCCGCGCTGGGCGGCAGCAGCCAGACGGCCAGCCCCATCAGCAGCCACATGCTCTGCTTGAGGAATTGCCCGGTCAGGGCTACCCACTTGTAGCGCCCGCTGCGTTCAGCCAGGATCGCGCCGGGCAGGGAAAGTATCGCCCCGCTGAGCTGCGACAGCGTATTGACCAGGCCGATCTGGGAGCTGTTGGCGCCTAGACTCAAGGCATACAGGGTATAGTACGGATCGGTCAGGGCCAGGCCGATCGAACTGAACAGCCCTTCCAGCCAGAAACGCCGCAGCCCTTCCTGCCGTTCTTCCGGCAGGTTCGCTACGCGGGGGTATCCCAGCGGACGCGCCAGAGGCGCCGGTACGGGTAATCTTTCGACCACGATTTCGCCTTTCGCCTGTCAGTTTGCGGGCTGTGCGGTTACGTTTTCCCGCCAGCCCTGGGGTACAATTATCCGGCAGGGAGGGGGGTGCTGGCAAGCCCTGCCTCCGACAGTCCACAGGATACCGCCTATGCCTTCAGATAATCAGTCTTCGCCTGGCAGGCTCTCCGATCAGGCCCGCATTGCACTGGCGGTGATCGGTTTCGGCGTGCTGATGCTGCTACTGGCCCTGCTGGGCGGCGGCAACGCCGTGCCCGCCGCGCTGCATATTGAGGCGACCAATGCCGCCCAGACGGTGGTCGCGGCAGCGGCGCTTTCTTCGCCCGCGCCGCTGGGCTGGGAGTTTCATGGCCTGGGGCGGCGCAAGGCGGCGCATGACCTGATCTTCTTCAACGGCACGCTATACGTTGCTGCGGATAGCGGGCTACTGATCCTCAGCGCGGATGGCGCATATAACCCGGCGCCGGGCTTCCCGGCGGGGGCCATCCCGGTCCGCTTGTGGGCTAGCGACGACAATCTGCGGGCCGGGCTGGCCGACGGCCAGATCACGAACTTCGACGGCCAGACCTGGAGCGCCCCCGTCCCGGTGGCCTTCATCTTTCCGCCGTTTGTTCAGCTTCCTGAGGGCTTTGACTCTGGCCGCCTGGCTGCCCTGGAAGGCACATGTGAGATACGCGGCTTGCTGGCCGCTGCGGACGGCGTGCTGTGGGTCGCCTGCGCCGATTCGGTCATCCGCCTGCACGGGGATGATCTGCGGCGCTATACCGGCCTGGATGGCCTGCCCGGCGCGCCAACTGGCGCGATCCGCCAGGGGCCGGATGGACGCCTGTGGTTCGCGCTGGAAAACGGCGTCGCTGCCCTGAGCCTCCCTGTGGACTGAGCTTAAAGCTGGCCTGCCAGCACACTCTGCAGCGCGGGAAGGGCGCCTGAGGCCGCCTGAAGCAGGGCTAGAACGGCGCAACGACCCGGGCGTGGGTCAGGCGTTCCAGCAGGGTATGGCGCATCGCGCTCGGCTCCGGCGGCAGCGCGGAGACCACCACCTCGCCGGCGCGGGTGACACGCCCATCCGGGTGCGCGTAACCCCACAAGTCATGGATGGCGAAGGGCACGCCGTCGATCACCCCCAGGTAAAGCATGACATGGCCGGGCAGGAACAACAGCGCGCCCGGCGGTACGTCTTCCTGCAGGCGGCGCAACCGGGCATCATTCGGCTCATCTGGCTGGAAGCTCGCTACGCAGCGGCCCACCCGCGCCTGTTGCCCGCTGTTGCGCGGCAGGCGTACACCGACTGTGGCCCACACATCCTGCACCAGCCCGGAGCAATCCCGTCCGGCCCGGCCCAGCCGTAGCCCGCCCCAGGCGTACGGCTCCCCCAGCAGGGCGAACGCCCGCCCGATGATCGAGCGCAGCGTCGGCGGCAACAGGCCGGTATGCCAGTCCGGATCAGCAGCGGCCACGAATCCCTCGGTCAGGGTCAGTTGCTTGGCGGCGTTCACGGTGGGGAGTTGCACGCGGCGCAGGGCATCCTCCCCGGCCAGCAACGGCAGGCGCGTGCCCATGCGGGCGGAGACCTGCGGCCCTTCGCCGGGGACGGCCACATCCGCCCAGGGCGCGACGGCCAGCAGGAATGGCTCCGCGCCGACGAAGCAGGCGACAGCGGCGCGATCGGCCAGCGCCAGGTCACGTGTCCGCACCCAGCCCCAGTAACCCGGCGTCAGGGTGAAGGCCCACGCGCCATCGCGAGTCGTGTGCAGGATGGCAGCCGGCCAGCCAACATCGATCAGCGTCTCCTGTAGGCGGTCAAAAGGCAGCTCATCGGGCGTCTTGAGGGCGACGCGGTCGGTGGGCAGGGTGCGCACGGGCGTCCGGCGCAGGGCCAGGGCAAAGCGCACCGGGGCCGGGTCCGGCAGGGCGTCAAGCGCCATCGCTGCTTGCAGACCAGCCCAGAAGTCTGCGCTCAGCGGCGCGCCATTGACGCCGAAGCGGGCGCTATCCGGCGCGTCCGGGATGTGGGCACGCACCTCAGCGGCGGGTAGAGCGTCCGGCAGCGCCAGAACATCCGGGATGCCGATGACCTCCCGTACATGGGCGTTAAAGGCGGGGATGGCGGCGGGCTGTAGCAGGGGGGCATCAGGATCGCCCACCCGCGCCAGCCAGAAATCGGGCAGCAGCATCTCAGGACGGACATCTGGCAGCAGGTGCACGGGGAAAACTCCTTCCGGTCCCGGCGGGAATGTGCTTCTACTATACCCCGTCCGGCAGGCGGCTGCTCCCGTTTCCAGCGGGCGGGCGTGGTACAATAAGCCTGCCGCATTGCAGTTGCTGCAGCGGTTGTCTGTGTGGAGTGACCGGAGGATACGACAATGCGCCGCCATGGCTGGTATGTGATTCTGGCGGTTCTGGGGAGCCTGCTGCTGGTGGCGCTGAACACAGCCAGCGCCGCTGAAGGGCTGCAGGGTGACCAGTGCGTGATCGCCGCGGATGAGGTCATCGAGTCCGATCTGTACATTGCCTGCAACACGCTGACCATCGAGGGCACGATTCAGGGCGATCTGATCGGGGGGGCATGGTCCACGGTGATCGCGCCGCGGGGCCTGGTTGCGGGTGACATCTGGCTGCTGGGCGGGCAACTGCGTATCGAGGGCACGGTGGAGGATGACATCCGCTTTGGCGGGGTAGACCTGGACCTGACCGGCAACGCCCGGCTCAGCCCTGGCTCCGACATCGCCGCCGCCGCTCTGAACGTCGAAATCTGGGATGGCGCAAGCGTGCCCGGTGACCTGCTGGTGTTCGGCTACCAGACGGTGGTGCGCGGCGGCGTTGAGGGGGATGTCAGCTTTAATGGCTCGGCGCTGATCATCGGCGGGCGGGTAGCCGGAGATGTCTATGCCCGCGTGGGCAGCGGCGAATCATCGCCAACGTTCATCCCCTTTCCCTTCCCGTTCACAGTATCGTTCCAGACTCCGGGGCTGGCCGTGCGCCCGGAGGGCATCATCGGCGGGAACCTGACCTATAGCGGGGCGCGGCCCGGCAACATCAACGGCCAGATTGGTGGCACGATCGCGTTTACGCTCGACCAGCCGCGCCCGGACATCACCCAGCCTGTGCCGGAAGAGACGGTGCAGCCCGGCGAACTGGTGATGCGCTACCTGAACGCCGCCCTGACCGACGTGTTGACTCTGCTGGCGGCGGGCGTGCTGGTGATGATCGCCGCGCCGGCCTGGGTCCGCGAACCGGCCCGGCTCATCCCGCGCCAGCTGGCGCCCAGCTTTGGCTGGGGGCTGATTCTAGCGCTGCTGGCAGTGCCGGTTGGCCTGCTGGTGCTGTTGATCAGCGTCCTGATCGTCGTGCTGCTATCGGTGACGACTCTGGGCGGCTTCACGGCCATGGCCCTGTTGCTGATGCTGATCGTCAATACGCTGACGGTCGGGGGCTTCTCGTTCGTGATTCTGTTTGTGGCGCGGCTGGTTTTTGTCTACCTGTTTGGCAGCCGGCTGGCTCGCCGTCTGACCGGGATGGACGACCGGCTGGCCTATAATCTGCTCGCCCTGGTGTTTGGGGCGGCGCTCTATGCGCTGCTGGCCAATGTGCCACTGCCGGTGATCGGGCTGATCATCAACGCGGTGGCGATTTTCACCGGGCTGGGGGCGCTGGCTCTGCACGCCCGCCAGCTATACCAGCGGGCTTTCCGCCCTTACATGCCGCCACCGCGCCCGGTGTCCATCCCTTCCACCGCACTGGAGGCGCTGGAAGCCCTGCGCGGCGAGGCGCCCCCGCCGCCGCCTGACAGCGACGAACACCCTGCGCCCGGCATGGCTAACTTGCCGGCGGGCTTCAACTGGTGGCGCAGCCAGTGGGAGGACGAGGACCAGCTCTAGCCCGTTACTGGCCGGGAACGCTCAACCCGGCGCAGGCGGCTTCCCGGTTAGTCTTTGGTTGTCTCCCCCGGTGAAGGCGGGCGGATTGTCCTGGCGGCGCGCTCAAAGGCGCGGCGGGTCAGCAGGACACGCCGCCCGCAGCGCAGGCATTTCAGCCCGATATCCGCGCCAATGCGGTAGACCTCCCATGCCGTGCTGCCGCAGGGGTGAGCCTTGCGTGTGGTGACAAGGTCGCCAATGTGCACTTCGCGGGGCATCCGCCGTCCCTCCGATTTCGGGTCGCTACCGCTCATTATACCCTTCGACTGGCGGCGCTTACTCCTTTCCGCCCGGCAACCGTGCCACTGACAACGCCCGCCTGCACCCCCTGTGCGCCACCTGTGGACAGCCGGGCCTCCTGGCGTTAAGCTTATGTCAGACAAATCTAGTCCAAAAAGGATTCTATCAATGGATGCAGAAGACCCTCTGCACGGCCTGAGGCTTGGCCCGGTGCATCTGATGGTGGCCGATCTGGAGCGCCAGGTGCACTTTTACGAAACGGTGATCGGCCTGCGCCTGCGCGACCGCGCCGGGGATACAGCCTTTCTTGGTGCTGGTGGGCCAGATCTGCTGATCCTGACCGGAGGCGCTGCGGCACCGCGCCCCCGGCGAGCGACCGGCCTGTACCACTTCGCCATCCTTGTGCCTGACCGGCAGGCCCTGGCCCGGACGTTGCTCCATCTGGAACAGGTCGGCGCTCCGCTGCATGGCTTCGCCGACCACGATGTCAGCGAAGCGATCTACCTGCCCGACGCGGAAGGCAATGGGATCGAAATCTATTGTGACCGCCCGCGCAGCGCCTGGCAGTACCCCGGCGGAAAGCTGCAGATGGGCACCGCCTTGCTGGATGTCGAGGGATTGTTGCGGCTGGCCCGGGAACAGTCAGTTGCCTGGGACGGTCTGCCGGAGCGTACGACCGTCGGCCACCTTCATCTCCATGTGGCCGATCTCCTCGCCACAGAAGCTTTCTACCGCGATGTGCTCGGCTTTGAGGTGACGGCCCGCCTGCCCGGCGCCGTCTTCCTGGCTGCCGATGGCTACCATCATCACGTGGGGGTCAATACCTGGAACGGCCCCGGTGCGCCGCCTCCGCCGCCGGGAGCGCCCGGCCTGCGCTGGTTCACCCTGCGCCTGCCGGATGCGCCGACGCTGGCGAAAGTGCGCGCCCGTCTGGATGCGGCGGGCATCCCGCAGGCGGCGCAGGACGGCGGATGGCTGGCCTGCGATCCATCCGGCAACGGCCTGCTGCTCACGGTAGCTTAGAGCGGCGAGCGTGACACCGGCCCAAAGCGGCGTATAATCGGCGGCTGTTCCTTCCCTCTTTTCCCGCCATAAGGACGGCGCTGCATGACCGCGTTGGCCATCCTGCTCGTGCTGATCTCCGCGGCGATGCACGCCATCTGGAACTACATCGCCAAGCGGGCCACCGCCAATGGCGCTGTCTTCACCTGGATGTTTGGCGCCATGGAGTTCTTCACGCTGGGGCCGCTGGCGCTGGTGGCGCTGGTGCAGGGAGGAAGCGCCCTGACACCTATGGATGTACTGTTCATCGTCGGCAGTGCGGCCCTGCATCTGCTGTACTTCCTGTTGCTGGCGGCCGGCTACCGGCGCGGCGAGCTGTCGCTGGTCTATCCGTTATCGCGGGGGACAGGGCCGTTGTTTGTCACGGTAGGGGCGGTTCTGCTGCTGGGCGAACAGCCGACGCCCCAGGCGCTACTGGCGACCCTGCTGATCGGTGCGGGGGTGATCGCGCTCAGCGGTGATCCGCGCAGCCTGCGGCGCTCAGCGGCGCTGCCGGGTCTCCTCTACGGCCTGCTCACCGCGCTGTCCATCGCGGCCTACAGCCTGTGGGATTCGTACGCCATGAGCCGCCTGCTGATCGCGCCGGTCGTCTACTCCTGGACGATCGGCTGGCTGCGCGCCGTCTTCCTGACGCCGTATGTGCTGACCCACCGGCAGGAAGTCCGGCGGGCCTGGGCGGTCGATCGCTGGCGGGCGCTGGCGGTGGCCCTGCTCAGCCCTGGCTCATACATCCTGATCCTGACCGCTCTGACCTTCAGCCCGGTGAGTTATGTGGCGCCGCTGCGCAGCGTGAGCATCCTGATCGGCGTACTGCTTGGGGCGCAGCTATTGCGGGAGGGGAATGCTCGCTGGCGGCTGGCCGGAGCCGCCGCCATGGTTGCTGGCGCGGCGCTGCTGGGCGCTGCCTGAGCATCGTGCGCCGGGCAGTTAACCGCGCCGGCGATGAAAGGCTCTCAACTGCCGCTTTTCGCCCTTTTGGCGGGCTGGTATAATCTGGCGCGATATGGTCAGAATTAAGGGCAAATCCGCCCGATGGCGGAATGAGCCGGGAGTACGGGGAGTACCGGGCATGGCACTACGGGAGATTGTGGTTCTGGGTAGCGAGCACGCTGAAGTCCTGCGGCGTAAAGCGCGGCGGGTGACCGTCTTTGATGACAGGCTGGGCAAATTGCTGGACGACATGGCGGAGACCATGCTGGCCGCGCCGGGTGTCGGCCTGGCCGCGCCGCAGATCAACGTCAGCCAGCGCGTGATCGTTGTCCGCCTGCCCGACGATGAACAGGCCCGCGAGGAATTCGGGGAGCAGGCCGGCGTGCTGTACGAAGTCGTCAACCCGGAGATCGTGCGCGCTTCTGAGGAACGGGTTGATGGCGTTGAAGCCTGCCTGTCCATCCCCGGCCTGTTCGGGACGGTTTCCCGGCACAAAGCGATCACGGTCAAGGGGCAGGATCGCCACGGCAAGCCCCGGCGCATCAAAGCCGAGGGCTGGCTGGCCCGGGTGTTCCAGCATGAGATCGATCATCTGGATGGTGTGCTGTACACCGACCGCGCCAGCGAAGTATGGCAGGAAGTCGCTGACGAGGAGACCCTGGCGGCCGATTAGCGCCGGTAAACACCTTGTACCGGCGCGCCTTTGACCTTATAGTGTTGGTAGGACGGGCGACTTCTCGACGAAGGAAGGGGAAGATGAGCATCCGGGTGACCTGGCTGGGGCATGCGGCCCTGGCCCTGGAAATCGACGGTACGCACGTGCTGGTTGACCCCTATCTCAGCGGCAACCCGCTGGCGGCAGCCGACCCGGCGACTATTCCCGCGGACTATATCCTGCTGACGCACGGCCATGGCGACCATGTCGGCGACACGGTGAGCATCGCCAAACGTACGGGCGCCAGAGTGATCGCCAACAACGAAGTCGCCCACTGGATCGCCCGCCAGGGCGTCCGCAATACGCATGGTATGAATCCGGACGGGGCGGTGAACTTCGGTTTTGCTCGTATCGCCCTGACGATGGCCGTCCACAGTTCCAGCCTGCCGGATGGTTCCTATGGCGGGCAGGCCAACGGCATCCTGCTGACAGCGCGCGATGGCCATCGGTTGTACCTGGCCGGGGATACCGGCTTGTTTGCCGATATGCAACGGATCGGGGCCAAGGGCATCGATCTGGCTGTGTTGCCCATTGGCGGCAACTACACGATGGGACCGGATGAGGCGCTGGAGGCCGTCAAGCTGATCGCCCCGCGCGCGGTGCTGCCGATCCACTATAATACCTTCCCGCTGATCCAGGTGGATGCGGCTGGCTGGGCGCAGCGCGTCCACAACGAGACGGCCAGCCGGGTGATCATCGTGGATCCGGGCGGCAGCTTCACCCTGTAGGGGCCGGAGAGGAAAAGCGCATGGTCTTGCGCTGGTCGGGAACGCTGGAATGGCTGCATAGCCGGGGGCGTGTGCCGCGCCGGCTGAAGCCATCGGTGATCCGTTGGCGACCACGCTGGCGGCCCCGGCGCTGGTTCGAGCGCCGGCCGTTGCGCGGGCTGAGCCGGCGGCTGGATGCGCTGACGATCAAGGGCCTGTAGAGCGGCTAAGTTCGGCTTGTCTGTGAAGGCGTGCAATGCATGTGGCGGCCTGCCGCATGCATTGTTTTTTTCGGCCCGGAACAAGCCGGGTCTCTCACCACATTTACAGGATTTCTTCACCGATTCTTCATAACGGTGTCACAAGTTCTTCATAACGATGGCTTATCTTTTGAAGCGCATCACTAACCATACACGGGTTTACCGTCATGCGCTCTAGCTGAAAGGAACCACTGATGAACCGCAAAGCAACCGTTATTTTCCTGCTGACTGCAATGGCGCTGGTGGGCGTTTTCGTCTTCAGTGCGGGAATTGCTGCCGCGCAGGGGCCGCGCAACGGGCGTGGCAACAATGTTACCCAGACCTCGCTGAACCAGAGTGGGGCGGCAGGCCTGCAACTGTGGACTCGCCAGCAACTCCGCGATCCGCTGGCGCCGGGTGCCGGGGCAGGAGCGATGCACCGCTGGAATGGTCAGAACGGACAAAACGGCCTGCGCGATCCGTATGCAACGCTACCGTCTTTCAGCGGTGAGTTGCCCGCTGAGGTCGCTGATGCCCTGCTGGCCGGACTGGCCGACGAATATCATGCCTATGCTGCTTATGAGGCTGTGATCGCGCAGTTTGGGTCGGTCGTGCCGTTTGTCGCCATCCAGCAAGCTGAGGCCAACCATGCCGCCGCCCTGGAACGCGCCCTGACCTACTACGGCGTGGATTACAGCGCTGTCACCGTTGAAACGCCTGAGGTGACCTTCGGGACACTGGCCGAGGCATGTGCCTTTGCTGCTGAAGCTGAAATCGCTAACTTCCAGCTGTACGACAACTGGCTGAGCACCGTGAGTGACTACCCCGATCTTGTGCAGATCTTCACTAACCTGCGCAATGCTTCGGAGTTCAACCACCTGCCTGCTTTCCAGGCCTGCGCCGGGTAACCCCTTTACCTGAGGATCTGATCACCGCCGCGCGTCCATACCGGATGCGCGGCATTTTTCGTGTCCGGCCTGCGCCAGCGGGGGGATTGCGGGCTTGACTTACGCATGTAGCTGTGATATTCTTCAGTTGAACATTGAAATTTCTAAGGTAAAGGTTAAATATCAGAAGGTGAGTGCCATGTATTCCGCACCACGCAGTTGCCCGATCTGCGGCGACGAGATGATCATCACCGGCCTGTACTGCCCCGGCTGCGACGCCAAACTGGAAGGGCATTTCGGCTTTGGCGGCCTGGGTGGGCTTTCTCCGGCCCAGCTCGCTTTTGTGGAAACGTTCGTCGCCTGTGAGGGCAAAATCACCCGCGTGCAGAAGGCGCTCGGCATCTCCTACCCGACTGTGCGCAGCCGCCTGGAGGAAGTGATCACGGCTATGGGCTACGAAGTGGGCGGCGAAGAGGATGAGATCGACGATGAATCCCTGCGCCGGCAGGTGCTGGACGACCTGGCCGCCGGGCGTATCACGCCCCAGGAGGCCGTCCGCCTGCTGCAGGGTTGACCGCGCCCGTTGAGGGGACGGGCGCCGCAGAGGGGAAGGGGCGCGCAGCCTGTCGAGGGGGCGGGCGGCGCGTCCCGCAATACCCCGCCTGTTATTCGGTCTGGTCGGAGCTTGATGAGGGGAAACAATCATGTGGGACAAGCTGGATACTTATGTGGCCGAAAAAACGCGGGATGAGTATGCTGCCCGGCTGCGCCGGGCCTACCACGAGCCAGGCCTGCTGGAACACGCGGCGGGCGCATTGTGGGCCGCTGTGGGCCGGGCCTGGCGGGCGGTGGTGCTGCAGCGGGCCAGCAGGCCGCGTGGTTCGTGGTCCGGGCAGCCGGATAGGCTCATGGAGGGATGATCGATGAGTTATCTTGAACTCACGCAGACCGGGACCCCCCGGCTGGTGATTGACCATGTCGGCGGAAGCCTGCGCCTGCGCGGCTGGGATCGCCGGGCTATCTCTGCCGAGGGCGACCGGGCGGAGATCCGTGAGGCTGAGGACGGTCGCTTTAACGTGAATGGCGCCGGCGATCTGACCGTGCGCGTCCCTGTGGACACCGAGATCGCTCTGACCACCGTCGGCGGTGACGCCAAGATCACCGGCGTCGAGGGGAGTGTCACGATTGGCAATGTCGGCGGCGACCTGGTGCTGCGCAAGATCGGGCCGGTCACCATCGACAACATCGGCGGCGACCTGCACCTCAAGAGCGCTGGCGGCGACGTTCGTATCCAGCATGTCGGCGGCGACGCCACCATCCGCGAGGTGGAGGGACAGGTGTTCATCGCAGCGGTGGGCGCTGACCTGTACCTGCGCGATGTCAACGGCCCGGCTGAGGTCGAGCGCATCGGCTCCGACCTGGTGCTGAGCACAGCTTATGTGCCGGGAGCCGTCTACCGCTTCCATGTTGGCTCTGATATCGTGTGTCGTATCCCGCCCGATCAGGATGTGCGCTTTCGCATCCTGGGCTGCGATGACCTGACCGTTGATGCCCCGGATGCCGAGGTGGTCGAAGGCGGGCAGTACGAGGAGATCGTCTGTGGTACTGGCGCGGCGCTGGTCGAACTGCAGGCCGGCGGCGAAATCCGCCTGGTGGGGCAGGACGAAGATTACCTGATGGCGATCAACGTCCAGCTTGAGGAGGAACTGGAGGCCCGTCTGAGCGGGCTGGAGGAGAAGCTCTCCGAGCAACTGGCCGGGCTGGACGAAATCCTGGCGGAAAAGGCCCGCCACATCCGCGAACGCGCTGAGCGTGAGGCCGAACGGGCCATGCGCAAAAGCGAGCGTGTGCTGCGCCAGGCCGAGCGTAACAACAAGATGGAACAGGGCAAGCGCAAGCGCGGTTTTACGTTGACTTTTGGCGGCGAGATCCCGCGTCCGCCGCGCCCGCCGGTGCCGCCCCAGCCGCACGATCCGGTCACAGACGAGGAACGGCTGATCATCCTGCGCATGGTGGAAGCCGGGCAGATCAGCGTGGAAGAGGCGGAGAAGCTGCTGGCCGCCCTGGAAGGACGTTAACAACAGGCGCGTTGTTGCCCTTGCTGCCCGGCAAAATACCGGCGCAGGCGTCTGTTCCGGTGTATTCTGGGAGCACCGGAACTGGCAGGCGCGGGCCGCGACCGGTGCGGCCATAGAACAGGGCAATGACGATGCATGCGGCGCTTTCCCAAACAAAGCGATCCAGTGGACTCCGGCGGGTGAATCTGGAGCGCGATCTACGGGCCATTGCCGCCCTGATCGAGGAAGCCTTCAGAGATGAAATGGACGCCGGGGGCCGGGCGACGATCAGCGAACTGCGCGGTCTCAGCCGCCTGGGGCCGCTGTTACGGGTGGCCGCGCTGGCCGACCGGATGTTGCGTGGGATCGGCCAGGGGTTTGTCTGGGAACAGGACGGGCAGATCGTCGGTAATGTGACGCTGATCCCGGCGGATTACCCGCCGGAGCTGGGCCGCACGATCATCATCGCCAATGTCGCCGTTGCCCCGGCCTACCGGCGGCGGGGCATCGCCCGCCAGTTGATGCTGGCAGCGCTGGAGAGCATTCGAGCGGGTGGCGCTACGGCGGCCATCCTGGAAGTGGATGCCGCCAATACCGGCGCTCAGCGGCTGTACGCTGGGCTGGGCTTCCGTACCCTGCGCACCTGGCATGCCTGGCGGCGCAGTAGCGAAGCGCCTCTGCCGCCACGCCTGCCCGACAGCCCGCCGATCACCCGTCGCCCGGAAGGGTTGTGGCGGGCGGAGTATGCCATGGCTACCCGCGCCTTTCCGCCGGAGCTGGGCGGTCTGGGCTGGCAGCGTCCGTTGCACCCGCGGGAGTTTCACCGTACCCCGGCGGGCCGGCTGGCCGAATTTCTGACCGGCTCCGCCACAGAACGCTGGATCGTCCGCGAGGGAGAGCGCGTGCGGGGAAGCCTGTGGGCCAGGACGTCTTTCGCCAGCGGTGTGATCCAGCTCACGTTGATCGTCCCGCCGGAGGAAAAGGGTCGCCTGGAGGAGCCATTACTGAACTACGGGGTGCGGCAACTGGCGCCGATCGAGCGTGCGCTGACCTGCGAGCACCCCGCTGATGATGAGCACGCTACCGAGGCGCTACGGCGCTGCGGCTTCGGCATTCGCCGGACGCTCACCCATATGCGTCTGGACTTCTAGACGAGCGGGCGGCCAGACGGATGGAAGGGCTACCTGCAGCAGGGATGGAGGAGAGGGATATCTTTATGGAACAGTCACAGGATCGCATCCTACAGATGGTCGCTGCAGGGGCCATCACAGCGGAGGAGGCCAACCGGCTGCTCGCCGCTATCGAGGGACCATCCGCTGCGGAAGATGCTGTTCCCGCTGCGTCGCTTTCAGCCGCCGACCTGCCGCGCATCAGCGATTTCCGGCGCGGCTGGCCACTGCCCTTTGTGGGGGCGACCTTTCTGGCGGTCCTCAGCCTGAGCAGGATCGCGGCGGGCCGCAGACGCCGCGGCGTCATCAGCCATCTGAGCAGAGGCTTCTACTGGCTGCTGGCTGTAGTTGGCGCTGCTGGTGCGCTGTTTTTCCTGTGGAGCCGGGATGCTCGCTGGCTGTATGTCAGGATCGATCAGGCGGATGGCCGCCGCTTTGCCCTCAGCCTGCCAGTGCCGGTGGGCGTGCTGGCTAAGCTGTTGCGGTTTTCCCGGCGCTTTAACACCGACCCTGACGTGATCGCCCAGCTAGACGCCGCCGAGGCGTTTCTCCGGGAGATGCAGGCTGAGATGGACGGTCCCGGTGGCCAGCCGCTGACAATCGATATCAACGATCAGGATCAGCATGTGCAGATTTACTTCCTGTAGGTGATCCCTGCAGGGAAGATACCAGAGAGGAATAGGAACACGTGGGAACAGCGGAAGAGCGGATGCGGATTTTGAAGATGCTGGAAGCGGGCACCATCACGGCTGACGAGGCGGCCAGATTGCTGCGGGCGATCAGCGCCGGGCGGGGTGGCGATGGTGGGCGGGCAGCCGGCGGGCGCGAGGCACGCTGGCTGCGTGTGCGCATCACCGATACTACGACCAACGCCACCAAGGTCAGCATCAACATCCCGATGGGGCTGGTGCGCACCGGTATTCGCATGGGCGCGCGCTTTGTCCCCACTGACGCCAATGTTGACTATCAGGAACTGCTGGACGCCATTCAGGGCGGCGAGACGGGCAAGATCTTCGAGATGGTCGATGAGGAGCAGGGGGAAAAGATCGAAATCTGGGCTGAATGACCCCCCCCGCAATCGTTCAGCGCCGGGCCAGCAGATCGTGGTACAGTGCCGCCAGGTCACGGGCCAGCCGGTCGATGCTGTAGCGTTCCAGCATGATCGCCTGTGCCCGCTGCGTGTCCGGGGGGGTGCGCAGGGTAGCCACGATCGCTGAGGCCAGCGCAGCAGCATCCCCCGGCGGCACCAGCGCCCCCAGCACACCGTCTTCCAACAGGGCCGGCACGCCCCCGACCGCCGTCGCTACAACCGGGCAGCCTCCAGTCAGCGCTTCGATCACGGCCACCGGAGTCCCCTCATTGTTGCTGCTGATTACCAGCGCGTCCAGGTCGCTGTAGACCGGGGCCAGGTCGCGTTGCCAGCCGGTAAAGGTGACGGCGTCACTCAGACCCAGGCGGGCGATCTGCGCCTCGACCGCCGCCCGCGTTTCCCCATCGCCCACAATCACGAAGCGTGCCTCCGGCACGGCCTGCCGCACCTGCGCCGCCGCGTCAACAAACAGGGCGTGGTTCTTGATCGGCACGAGTCGCCCCACGATTCCCACCAGCGGCGCATCCGCCGGGAGGTCCCAGGCCGCCCGGAAGGCCCCGGATCGGCGCGGCGTCGCGGCGAAAGGCGCCAGGTCCAGCCCCAGCCCCAGCACGCGGAATTTCTCGCGCGGCGCCACACAGTAGACATCCGCCAGTTCGTCACGCAGGCTGTCGGTCAGGGTGATGATCGCGTCGGTCATCCGCCCGGTCAGGCGTTCCAGCAGCAGGAACAGGCGCGTTCGGGCCGGGCCAAAGTAGCCGTGTAGAACATGCCCGTGAAAGGTGTGGACGATGACCGGCACGCCTGCCAGCCAGGCCGCTACCCGCCCTACAAAACCGGCCTTGGCTGTATGGGTGTGCACTACGTCCGGGTGCCAGCGGCGGATCAGGCGGTAGAGCGTCCAGAGCGTGGCCAGATCGCGCAGGGGATGCAGTTCCCGGCCCAGCGCCGGGATGACCACCGGCGTCACCCCCAGTTCCCGGGCGTAGTAGGACATGTCGCCCTCATCCGGGCCGATGTTGCCGCAGACGAGCATGCTCTCGAACTCCGGTGGGCTGAGCTTTGCCGTCAGCAGCGAGACGTGGATCGCCGGGCCGCCGATGTTCAGCCGGGCGATGATGCGCATGACGCGGGTCGGGCGGTGCGGTTGGGCCATGGTCATTGCCTGCAGAGCGCGGATAGGACGGGCAAATTGTAACCGCCGCCCGTTAGGAAAGGCAACGCCGGGTGGCGTGTGTGGGGGGCGGCTCTTTTCAGTTTTGGAAGAGAGGGTGGGGCTGTGGCCGGAACCTCCTACAGGTTTGGCGGGTAGGCCGAAAAAGGCTTGACTCCCCCATCTGCTCCTGCTATGATGTAAGTCCAATCCCGTCTATCACCCGGGGGCTATCCCTGCCTGTCAGGGCAATGGTCCGCCGAATTTAGTGAGCGTCGCAAGCCAGAGGCCAATTGCTTGAGTTGTTTGCGGGGTTGGCCTCGGCGCTTGTGAGGAAGCAGGGCAAGTAACGGGCGATTGGATTCGCCCGTTTGCGTGCAAGAACGGCAGCAAGACACGGAGAAACAGAATGCCGACTATCAACCAGTTGATCCGCAAAGGCCGCGAGGCCAAGAGGAAAAAGAGCTCCGCGCCCGCCTTGTTGTATACCTTCAACTCGTTCTCGCAGCGGCGCAAGCGCCGGCCCAAGGGGGCGCCGCAGAAGCGTGGCGTCTGCACCCAGGTGCGTACGATGACCCCCAAGAAGCCGAACTCGGCGCTGCGCAAGATCGCCCGCGTTCGTCTCTCCAACGGGATCGAGGTCACGGCCTATATCCCGGGTGAGGGCCATGGCCTGCAGGAGCACAGCGTTGTGCTGGTGCGCGGTGGTCGTGTGAAGGACCTGCCCGGCGTGCGTTATCACATCGTGCGCGGCACGCTGGATACGGATGGCGTCCAGAATCGGCAGCAGGGCCGCAGCAAGTACGGCGCCAAGCGGCCGAAGTAAGCGTCAGCGCCGGAGGCCATCGCCATCGGCTGGTAACCTATTGGTTTAAGGGAGTCAAGCATGCCCAGAAGGTATCGCCCCCCTAAGCGGGAAATCGCTCCTGACGTCCGTTATGGCAACGTCAAAGTCACGATGTTCATCAACCGCCTGATGAGGGCTGGCAAGAAGAGCGTCGCTCAGCGGATCATGTACGACGCGCTGGCCCTGGTCGAGGCCCGCAGCAAGAAGGACCCCGTCGAGGTCTTTGAGCAGGCGCTGCGCAATGTCACCCCGGCGGTTGAAGTCAAGCCGCGCCGTGTGGGCGGCTCCACCTATCAGGTCCCGGTGGAAGTTCCCCCGCACCGCGCCATGTCCCTGGCCATGCGCTGGATTCTGGAGAATTCGCGCAAGCGTGGTGGCCGTAACATGGCCGAGAAGCTGGCGGGTGAGTTGCTCGACGCGGCCAATAACCAGGGTGCCTCGATTAAGAAGCGCGACGACACCCATCGCATGGCGGAAGCCAACCGCGCTTTTGCGCACTATCGCTGGTAAAAGCGTCCCTGACGCACGAGTAAGTAACGAGTAGCAAAACTGTGGCTCAGAAGAACGACAGCAAGTCCCTAGACCTCGCCAGAGTGCGCAACATCGGCATCATCGCGCACATCGACGCGGGCAAAACAACTACCACCGAGCGGGTGCTCTACTACACCGGTCGGGTGCACCGCATGGGCGAGGTTCATGACGGCGCTGCCACCACCGATTATATGGAGCAGGAACGCGAGCGCGGGATCACCATCACCGCCGCTGCGGTTACTGCTTACTGGCGCGATCACCAGATCAACCTGATCGACACGCCCGGCCATGTGGACTTCACCGCCGAGGTGCAGCGCAGCCTGCGCGTGCTCGATGGCGGGGTGGTGGTCTTTGATGGCGTCGCCGGGGTTGAGCCGCAGTCAGAGACCGTCTGGCGGCAGGCCAACGAGTACCACGTCCCGCGCATCTGCTTCATCAATAAGTTCGATCGCGTCGGTGCTGACTTCGATCGCGTGGTCGAGATGATCCGCGAGCGCCTGCATGCCCAACCGGTGCCTGTCCAGCTCCCCTACGGCCAGGGTGAAACCTTCCGCGGAATCGTCGACCTGTTCGACATGAAGCTGGTCACCTACGGCGATGACCTGGGCACCCAGATTGAGCGCGTGGATATCCCCGCCGACTTCCTGGCCGAGGCGCAAGCCGCCCGCGCCCGGATGATCGAGACCATCGTTGAAAGCGACGACACCCTCATGGAGAAGTACCTCCTGGAGGAGACGATCGACAACGATGAACTGCGGGCTGCCCTGCGCAAGGCTACGATTGCCAATAAGCTTCAGCCCATCCTGGTTGGTTCCGCCCTCAAGAACCGCGGCGTGCAGCTCCTGTTGGATGCGGTGGTCGATTACCTGCCTTCCCCGCTGGATATCCCGCCCATTCAGGGCATCGATCCACGCACGGAGCAGCCGGTCATCCGCCATGCCAGCGATAATGAGCCGCTCAGCGCCCTGGTCTTCAAGATCATCACCGATCCTTTTGTGGGGCGGCTGGCCTTCTTCCGGGTTTACTCCGGCGTGTTGCGTGCTGGCAGCAGCGTGCAGAACACGTCCAAGGGCAAGAAGGAACGCATCGGGCGGGTCGTGCGCATGTTCGCCGACCGCCGGGAAGATGTGGAGGAGGTTCACGCCGGCGATATCGCCGCTACGCTGGGCCTCAAGGATACCTTCACCGGCGAGACGCTTTCCGACGCTGACGCCCCGATCCTGCTGGAGTCGATCACCTTCCCTGAACCGGTGATCTCGGTGGCAATCGAACCGAAGACCAAGGCCGACCAGGACAAGATGGCCGAGGCCCTGCGTAAGCTGGCTGAAGAAGACCCAACCTTTGTCGTCAAGGTGGATGAAGCCGTCGGCCAGACGCTGATCCACGGCATGGGCGAGCTGCACCTGGAGGTGCTGGTAGACCGCATGCTGCGCGAATTCAAGGTTGGGGCGCGGGTGGGCAAGCCGCGCGTGGCTTACCGCGAGACGATCACCCGACCCGTCCGGGCGGAAGGGCGCTTTGTGCGCCAGACCGGCGGCTCCGGTCAGTACGGCCATGTCGTTGTGGAATTCGAGCCGCTGCCGGAGGACTCGACGGAGAACTTTGTGTTCGAAAACAAGATCGTTGGCGGCACCATCCCCAAGGAGTACATCCAGCCGGTGAAGCGGGGCATTGAGGAAGCTATGACCGGTGGTGTGCTGGCCGGTTATCCGGTTACCCGCATCAAGGCAACCCTGGTGGATGGTAGCTACCACGAGGTGGACTCTTCGGAAATCGCCTTCAAGATCGCCGGTTCGCTGGCGCTCAAGGAAGGTGTCCAGCGAGGAGCGCCGATCTTGTTGGAGCCGGTGATGCGGGTGGAAGTGGTCGTACCTGAGGAATTCACCGGCGATATCATGGGCGACCTGTCGGCGCGGCGCGGCACGATCACCGGCATGGAACCGCGTGGCAATGGCTTCTCCTCGATCAAGGCCCTGGTGCCGATCGGCGAGATGTTCGGGTATGCCACCGTCATCCGCAACCAGACCCAGGGGCGTGGCAACTTCACCATGGAGTTCGCGCGTTACGCGCCGACGCCCCAGCATATCACCGATGAGATAGTCAAAGGCGGGAAGCGTTAGTTCCCGACTGTATCAGGAGGAAATGATGGCCAAGTTTGAGCGTACGAAGCCGCATGTGAATATTGGGACGATCGGGCATGTAGATCATGGCAAGACGACCCTGACGGCGGCGATCACCAAAGTGCTGGCGATGAAGGGGTGGGCCAATTTCGGGCGTTCGACACGATCGACAATGCGCCGGAAGAGAAGGCGCGTGGGATCACCATCTCGATTTCGCATGTGGAGTATGAGACGGCCAAGCGGCACTATGCCCATGTGGACTGCCCGGGGCACCGTGACTACATCAAGAACATGATCACCGGGGCGGCGCAGATGGACGGGGCGATCCTGGTGGTGAGTGCGCCGGACGGGCCGATGCCGCAGACGCGCGAGCACGTGCTGCTGGCCCGGCAGGTGGAAGTGCCAGCCATGGTAGTCTTCCTGAACAAGGTTGACATGATGGAAGACGAGGAGTTGCTGGAGCTGGTCGAGCTGGAGTTGAGCGAGTTACTGGAGAGCTACGAGTTTCCGGCGGACACGCCGATCATCCGTGGTTCGGCGCTCAAGGCGCTGGAAAGCCCCAGCACGGACCCGGACGCGCCGGAGTACGCTCCGATCTGGGAGTTGATGAACACGGTCGACGAGTACATTCCGACGCCGGAGCGGCAGATCGACCTGCCCTTCCTGATGCCGATCGAAGATGTCTTCTCGATCAAGGGGCGTGGCACGGTGGTGACCGGGCGCGTGGAGCGCGGCACGCTCAAGAAGGGTGAGGAAGTCGAGATTATCGGGCTGCGGGACGAGATCGTCAAGACGACCGTCACCGGCATCGAGATGTTCCACAAGGAACTCGACCAGGCCCAGGCGGGCGACAACGCCGGTATCCTGCTGCGCGGCATCGACCGCGACGAGGTTGAGCGGGGGATGGTGCTGGCTGCCCCCAAGTCCATCACCCCCCACAAGAAGTTCAAGAGCAGCGTCTATGTCCTGCGCAAGGACGAGGGCGGGCGCCACAAGGCCTTCTTCTCCGGCTATCGCCCCCAGTTCTACATCCGCACCATGGACGTCACCGGCACCATCACCCTGCCTGAAGGCGTCGAGATGGTCATGCCCGGCGATAACATCGAGCTGCAGGTCGAACTGATCACCCCCGTCGCCCTCGAACGCGGTTCCAAGTTCGCCATCCGCGAAGGCGGCCTCACCGTCGGCGCCGGTATCATCACCGAGATCCTGGAGTAAGCCACAGCGGCGCAGGGCGGGAGGCGGCGCTGCCGCAGCCCGCCCGACCGGACGCTGCCAGAGAGGAACCTATGGCCAAGCAGAAAATTCGTATCCGCCTGAAGGCGTATGACCACCGGGTGCTGGATCAATCAGCGCGGCGCATTGTCGAGACGGCAGAGCGCACCGGCGCGCGGGTCGTGGGGCCGGTCCCCTTGCCTACCCGCATCGAGCGCTTTACCGTGCGCCGTTCCACCTTCATCGACAAGGACTCGCACGAGCACTTCGAGATCCGAACGCATAAGCGCCTGATTGACGTCCTGGACCCGGACAGCAAGACGATCGATACCCTGATGCGGCTCAACCTGCCAGCAGGGGTGGATATCGAGATCAAGATTTAGCCCGGTCGAGCGGAAAGGCCCGTCAGGGGAAACTGCCCCTGACACACCAGAACGATGGGGATGATGTGGGCTCGCTCCCCCGTATCCGTGCGGCGGGCCACAGTCCCGTGGAGGTACCATGAAGGGCATCATTGGCAGAAAAATGGGGATGACCCAAATCTTTGACAGCAGCGGAACGGTAATCCCCGTGACCGTCATTCAGGCGGGGCCTTGCTATGTCACCCAGATCCGCACGGCGGATCACGATGGGTATACCGCCGTTCAGCTGGGCTTTGAGGAAACCAAGCCCTCCCGCCTGACCCGGGGTCAGCTTGGCCACCTCAAGCGCAACAATCTCCCTGCGCTCAAGTACCTGCGCGAGTTCCGGATCCGGAACGGGGAGGCTGGCGTGAAGGAAGGCCAGAAGATCACGGTGGGGAACACGTTTATCGTTGGCGACCGGGTGGACATTGTCGGCACCAGCAAGGGCCGCGGGTTCGCCGGGACGGTCAAGCGGCATGGCTTCAACCGCCAGCCGAAGACACATGGCCAGTCGGACCGTGAGCGCGCGCCTGGCTCAAGCAGCTCAACCACGACACCGGGCCGCGTCTTCAAGGGCACGCGCCGGGCTGGCCATATGGGCAGCCAGCGTGTCACGGCCCAGAACCTTGAGGTGATGGTCGTTGACGACGAGCACAACCTGCTGGCGGTCCGGGGATCGGTCCCCGGCGCCAAAGGCGGCGTGGTGGTGATCAAGCCTGCCCGCGCACACAAGAGCCGCCGGTAGGCCTCCAGGAGCATAAGACATGAAAGTTCCGGTGAGGAATATGGCTGGTAAAGAGGTGGATACCATCGAGCTACCGGCCGACATCTTTGAAGCAGAGATCAACATCGATCTGATGCACCAGGCGTATGTCCGCCAGATGGCGAACGCCCGCCTGGGCACTCACAAAGCCATGACGCGCGGCGAGGTCAACCGCACCAAGGCTAAGTGGTACCGGCAGAAGGGCACTGGCCGCGCACGCCATGGCAGCCGTAACGCACCGATCTTCGTCGGCGGCGGCAAGGCGCACGGCCCGCGCCCGCGCAAGTACACCCAGGCTATGCCGCGCAAGATGCGCCGGGCGGCCCTGCGCAGCGCCCTCAGCGCCTTGGTCCGCGACGATCAACTGGTGGTGGTAGACGAGTTCAAGCTGGACGAGGTCAAGACTCGTGCCGCCCGCGCGGCGCTGGAAGCGCTGGCCGGCACCGGCAGCAGCCTGGTGCTCCTGCCTGGCCGCGATGAGGTGGTGGAGCGCAGTGTGCGCAACCTGCCTAACGCCCGCGTGCTGCACGCCAGCTACCTGAATATCCGCGACCTGTTCAGCCATGACAAGGTCATTATGCCGCTCGGCGCGCTGGACGTGATCCGCTCGTACCTGAGCGTGGCGCAGGAGGGTTGACATGGCAGGCATCCATCTCTACGACGTCATCGTGCGCCCTGTGGTCACGGAAAAGACCAACGCCATGGCCTCCGATCATCGCCAGTACACCTTTGAGGTGGACATGCGGGCCAACAAGATTCAGGTCAAAGAGGCTGTTGAGCTGATCTTTGATGTGACGGTGGAACGCGTGGCGACGATGATCATGCCGGCCAAGCGCGGCCTGCGCGGTCGCCGGGTCTACCAGCGCACCAAGGCCTGGAAGAAGGCAGTGGTCACGCTGGCCCCAGGGCAGAGCATTGACCTGTTCAATCTGTAAAGCCTGAAGATCACAGGACGTGAATCATGCCAGTCAAGACGTATAAGCCCACATCCCCCGGCCGGCGTGACATGACGGGCTACACCTTCGAGGAAATCACCCGGAGCAAGCCCGAAAAGACGCTGCTGGAGGAGCTGAAGAAGCGCGCCGGGCGCAACAACCAGGGGCGCGTCACCGTGCGGCATCGGGGCGGCGGGCACAAGCGCCGCTATCGCATCATCGACTTCAAGCGCAACAAGTTCGATTGCGCGGCGGAAGTGGTGTCGATCGAGTACGACCCGAATCGCTCGGCCCGGATCGCCCTGCTGCGCTACGAAGACGGCGAACTGCGTTACATCATCGCGCCGCTGGGGCTGCAGGTCGGCGACCGGGTGCAGAACGGCCCAAACGCCGAGATTCGCAACGGCAACGCCCTGCCACTGCGCAATATCCCGGTCGGCACGGTCGTTCACAACATTGAGTTCCAGCCGGGGCGCGGCGGGCAGATGGCCCGCGCCGCCGGGACTTCCGCCCAGCTGCAGGCCAAAGAGGGCGCTTATGTCACCCTGCGGCTGCCCAGTGGCGAGATGCGCCTGGTCAGCCAGGAGTGCATGGCCACCATCGGCCAGGTCGGCAACACCGATCATGGCAATATCAAGCTGGGCAAGGCCGGGCGCAAGCGCTGGCTGGGCTGGCGGCCTACCGTACGCGGCTCCGCGATGGACCCCAACAGCCACCCGCATGGCGGCGGCGAGGGCCGTTCGCCTGTCGGTATGCCCGGGCCGAAGACCCCCTGGGGCAAGCCCGCTCGCGGCGCCAAGACCCGCCGCAACAAGGCGACCGACAAGTACATCGTCCGGCGGCGTGGGAGCAAGCGTCGGTAATTAAGGAGAGGCGAGTATGTCGCGTTCACTCAAGAAGGGGCCGTTCATTGACCCCAAGCTGCTGAGGCGTATCGAGGAGATGAACGAGAAGGGCGAAAAGCGTGTCCTGCGCACCTGGAGTCGCGCCAGCACGATCTTCCCCCAGATGGTCGGCCACACCGTGGCGGTTCATGATGGCCGCCGCCATGTCCCGATCTACATCACCGAGAACATGGTCGGCCACAAGCTGGGCGAGTTCGCCCCCACCCGTTTGTTCCGCGGCCATGAGGCTGAGAAGAAGAAGAAACGGTAAGGCGGAAAGATATGCGCGTTCAAGCTAGGACCAAATACCTGCCCATCTCGGCCCAGAAGCTGCGCCTGGTCATTGACCAGGTGCGCGGGATGCACGCCCATGAAGCGTCGGTCGTGCTGCAGCACATGCCCCAGAAGGGCGCAGCGCTGGCACGCAAGACACTCGAATCGGCCATTGCCAATGCCGAGGAGAACTTCGAGCTTAATCGTCAGGACCTGATCATCCACACTGCCGTGGTTGATGAAGGCCCAAGCCTCAAGCGCGTCAAAGCCGGGGCACGGGGCCGCTACAAACCGCGTGTCAAGCGGACTTCTCACCTGACTATCGTCCTCGAGGAACGAGAGGTTTAGCCAAACTATGGGCCGTAAAATCCATCCAATCGGCTTCCGCCTGAAGGTTAATCGTGACTGGGACGCCCGCTGGTTCGCCGAGGGCGATCGCTACCGCGAGCTGCTGCAGGAAGACTTCGAAATCCGCCGCAAGATCATGGCCGAAGGCGAACGGGCCGCGATCTCCCGCGTGGACATCGAGCGCTTCCCCAACCAGGTCGTGACCACGCTCTACACCGCCAAGCCGGGCATCGTCATCGGGCGCAAGGGCGAGAATGTCAAGGAATTGCGCACCGCCCTGGAGGCCCTGACCGGCAAGAAGGTCAAGATCGAGGTTGAGGAGATTGCCAAGCCCGATATGGACGCCATCCTGGTGGCTCGCAATATCGCCAGCCAGCTGGAGCGCCGGATCAGCCACAGCCGGGCTATGAAGCGTGCCGTCACCCAGGCCATGCGCCAGGGAGCACAGGGCATCCGTGTGCAGGTCAGCGGGCGCCTGGGCGGTTCTGAAATGGCTCGCCGCGAGTGGCAGGTCGATGGCCGCGTGCCGCGTAACACCCTGCGCGCCAATATCGACTACGGGACGGCGGAAGCCCTGACCGGTTTCGGGCGGATCGGTGTCAAAGTCTGGATCTACAAGGGCACCCAGCTGCCCGAAGAGCAGCCTGCCGAACCTGCCGACGTGTACGTCAGCCAGTAGCCAGTTGCCCCCGGGCATGGCACGGGCTGAGCGCTTGGAGTAAACGACTATGTTGATGCCAAAGCGGGTGAAATACCGCAAACAAATGCGTGGCCGCCGTACCGGGACAGCCTCCCGCGGCGCCAAAGTGCAGTTTGGCGAATACGGCCTGCAGGCGCTGGAACCGGCCTGGATCACCAGCCGCCAGATCGAGGCCTGCCGCCGTTCTATCGTGCGCAAGATTCGCCGCCGCGGGCGCGTCTGGATCCGCATCTTCCCGGACAAACCCGTGACCAAGCGAGCCGCCGAAACCCGTATGGGTAAGGGCAAAGGCTCCGTCGATCACTGGGTGGCCGTGGTGCAGCCCGGCCGTGTCCTGTTTGAGATGTCCGACGTGCCGGAAGAAGTGGCGAAAGACGCGCTGCTGATGGCCGCTTACAAGCTGCCCATCAAGACCAAGTTCATCAAACGCACGGACCCGATCACTGGCGAGGAGATGGCCTGATGCAACCCAAAGACATCCGCCAGATGGGCGACGCTGAGATCCGTAGCGCGATCGAAGACGCCAAGACCGAGCTGTTTAACCTGCGCTTCCAGCGGGCCGCTGGCAGCCTGGAGAATACCAGCCGTCTGCGCGCCCTGCGCAAGGATATCGCCCGCCTGTATACCATCCTGCGGGAACGTGAGATTGCTGCCGCGCTCGTCCGGCAGGAGGGGAAGGACAATGCCTAATTCCCGGCGGCGGCTGGTTGGCCGCGTGATCAGTAACAAGATGGACAAGACCGTGGTGGTGGCCGTGGAGACCGCCGTCCAGCACAGGCTGTATGGCAAGATCATCCGCACCACCAAGAAGTACCTGGCTCACGACGAATCGAACGCTATCCCGGTTGGGAGTGTCGTACGCATTGTCGAGAGTCGCCCGCTCAGCAAGCGCAAGCGCTGGGTGGTAGAAGCGGTGCTGACCCAGGGTTCCGAGGTGACGGCTGAAGTGATGGCCGCCGAGGCGGAAGCCCTGGAAGCAGGGGATGTCGCTGCGGTGACTCATCACGCCAGCGACAAGGAGTAGGCTGCCATGATTCAGAACGAGAGTCGGCTGGTCATTGCCGACAACACCGGCGCACGCGAGATCCTGGTCATTCGCATCCTGGGCGGCTCCAAGCGGAAGACCGCCACGGTCGGTGATATCTTCATCGGCGCCATCAAGTCGGCAGCGCCCCAGGGCGCGGTCAAGAAGAGCGAAGTTGTGCGCGCTGTCGTCGTCCGCACAGCCAAGGAATATCGCCGCAGCGACGGTTCCTACATCAAGTTTGACGACAACGCCGCGGTGATCCTGGACGGGGATACCAAGAACCCCAAGGGCACCCGTATCTTCGGGCCGGTCGCCCGTGAGCTGCGTGACAAGGGCTTCATGAAGATCGTCTCGCTGGCTCCTGAAACGCTGTAAGAGGAGCGCACATCATGCAACGCATCAAGAAAGGCGACACCGTTGAGGTCATCGCGGGCAAGGACCTGGGCAAGCGCGGCGAAGTCCTGCGCGTGCTGCCCAAGGAAAACCGCGTCGTCGTGGCGCAGGTGAATATCGCCAAGAAGCACCAGCGCCCTATGCAGGCCGGGCGGCAGCAGATCCAGCCCGGAATCATCGAGTTCGAGGCGCCGCTGCACGCGAGCAACGTTATGCTGGTGTGCCCCAAGTGCAGCGCGCGGACCCGCGTCGGCTTCCGCATCAATGAAGACGGGCGCAAGGTGCGGGTCTGCCGCAAGTGCGGCGCCGATATTGACTGAAGCTGTGAGGTAAAGACACATGGCCAAAGCCATTCCGCGTCTCAAGCAACGCTACCAGGACGAAGTCGTCCCGGCGTTGATGAAGGAATTCAATTTTGCCAACGTGATGCAGGTGCCGCGCGTTGCCAAGGTCGTGGTCAACGTTGGCGTGGGCGAAGCCCTGGATAACCCCAAGGCGCTGGAGTTCGCCGTGGCGGACGTGCGCACGATCACCGGCCAGAACCCGGTCGTCACCAAAGCCCGCAAGAGCATCGCCGCCTTCAAGCTGCGTGAAGGCCGTTCGATCGGGGTCAAGGTCGATGTGCGCGGCGAGCGCATGTGGTCGCTGCTGGACCGCCTGTTCAATGTCGCCTTGCCCCGCATGCGCGACTTCCAGGGCGTCAGCCCGGATGGATTTGACGGGCGTGGCAATTACACGCTGGGCCTGCGCGAGCAGCTCATCTTCCCGGAAATCCAGTACGACAAGATCGACAAGGTGCGTGGGATGGAAATCACCATCGTCACCACCGCCAGGAACGACGAGGAAGGGCGCGCACTGTTGCGCCTGCTGGGCATGCCGTTTGCCCGCAATTAATCGCTAACCACCCCGGCTGCGTGGTGTCCGTTTAAACACCCGCCGGGGCAGGAGGAGGTTTTTCCTGAACTATGGCCAAGAAGTCCATTGTCGCCCGTGAAAAGCGACGCAAGTACAAAATCCGCGTGCGCAACCGCTGCCAGTATGTAGACCCGAATTCGGGCAAGATCTGTGGTCGCCCACGCGGCTACATCCGTCGCTTCGGCCTGTGCCGTATTCACTTCCGTGAACTGGCGCTCCAGGGCAAGATTCCTGGTGTCGTCAAGTCGAGCTGGTAGGAGTGGCCTCATGCATAGCGACCCTATCGCAGACATGCTCACGCGGATCCGTAACGGCTTGATGGCGGGACACACCACGGTGAAGATCCCCAACTCCAAGCTTAAGCAGGAGATCGCGCGCATTCTCAAAGAAGAAGGGTATATCGTTGACTATCGGCTCGGCGACGAAAAGCCGTTCCCGATGATCAACGTGGAACTGAAGTACTACGGCGATCGCCGTCACCGCCGCCCGGTTATCACCGGCCTGGAGCGCATCAGCCGTCCGGGTCGCCGCGTCTATAGCGGACGCCGCGACCTGCCCTGGGTGCTCAGCGGCATGGGCATCGCCATCGTGTCGACCTCGCAGGGCGTCATGACCGCCGACGAAGCCCGTCGTCGGGGCGTTGGCGGCGAAGTCCTCTGCAAAGTGTGGTAAGGGAAGGGTCAAGCGATGTCTCGAATTGGTAAGAAACCCATTACCCTGCCAGCCAAGGTCCAGGTGGAAATCAAGGGGCCAGACGTGACCGTCAAAGGTCCCAAGGGCGAACTGCACCGTTCCTTCCACCCCGATATGCAGATCGCGGAAGAAAATGGCCAGCTCGTCATCACCCGCCCGACCGACCAGCGCCATCACCGCGCCCTGCATGGCCTGACCCGCGCCCTGCTCAGCAACATGGTGACCGGGGTCAGCCAGGGCTTCCGCAAGGAGATGGAGATCGTCGGGGTGGGTTACAGCGCCCAGATGGACGGCAACAAGCTGGTCCTCAAGCTGGGGTTCTCCCACGACGTGGTCATCGAGCCGCCGGAGAACATCAAGTTTTCGGTGGAAGAGCGCGGGCGGTTCATCATCGTAGAAGGCATTGACAAGCAAACGGTCGGCCAGGTTGCGGCTGATATCCGCCGGTGGCGCCCGCCGGAGCCGTACCATGGCAAGGGCATCCGCTACCGTGATGAGGTCGTGCGCCGCAAGGCCGGCAAAGCCGGGAAGGCGGGGTAGTGATCAATGGCTAAGACAAGTAAGAAGTATGTTGCGCGTCTGCGTCGGCACCGCCGCATCCGTGCGCATCTCTCTGGCACGGCAGAACGGCCACGCCTGAACGTCTTCCGCAGCAGCGAGCACATTTACGCTCAGGTGATCGACGACCAGGCCGGGCGTACCCTGGTCTCGGCCTCGACGATTGACGGCGAACTGCGCAAGCAGTGCGCCGACCTGAATAAGACCGAAGCTGCCCGCATCGTTGGCAAGGCGCTGGCCGCGCGGGCCAAGCAGGCAGGCATTACCACTGTTGTCTTTGACCGCGGCGGCTGGAAGTATCAGGGCCGGGTGAAGGCCCTGGCTGAAGGCGCCCGTGAAGGTGGCTTGGAGTTCTAGGAGTCGCACATGACTGGAAAACCGAATCGGGGACCCCGGCGCGACCGCCGCGAAGAAGAACGGGACGAGCTGGACGAGCGCGTCATTGATATCACCCGTGTCGCCAAAGTAGTCAAGGGTGGCCGCCATTTCGCCTTCCGCACCGTCGTTGTCGTTGGCGACAACAGGGGGCGGGTCGGCGTTGGCGTGGGCAAGAGCCGCGGTGTGCCGGATAGCATCCGCAAGGGTTCGGAGCACGCCCGCAAGGCTATGCGGGAGATCGCTCTGGAAGGCACCACCATCCCCCACGAGGTTGTGGGGCGCCATGGCGGGGCAGAGGTGCTGCTGCGCCCGGCCTCGCCGGGCACCGGCGTGATCGCTGCTGGTAGCGTCCGCGCCGTGCTGGAAGCGGTGGGCATCCATGACATCCTGACCAAGAGCCGTGGCAGTTCCAACACCCTGAATGTGGCTTTTGCCACCCTGGACGCGCTGCTCCAGCTCAAGCAGATCGATGAACTGGCGGCGATGCGCGGCAAGAAACCGGAAGACATCCAGCCGTTCTGGCGGCGCCGCAGACAGGAGACCCAGGCATGAGCACCAAAGCCCTGAAAGTCACCCTGGTCAAGAGCGTCATCGGTTACACCGAGCGGCAAAAGCGCACCGTCCGCGCCCTGGGGTTGCACAGGATGAACCAGAGCGTGCTCCACGCCGACACGCCCCAGGTCCGGGGCATGATCGCCAAGGTGGTGCACCTGGTGAATGTCGAGGAAGTTGAGCGCAATGAAACTGCATGACCTGCGTCCTAATCCGGGCGCCAAGAAGAAGAAAACACGCATCGGTCGCGGTATCGCTGCTGGCGGGGGCAAGACCTCCGGGCGCGGTACCAAGGGCCAGGGCGCGCGCAGCGGCCCGAACAAGGGCCTCTACTTTGAGGGTGGTCAGCTGCCGCTGGCCCGCCGTTTGCCCTTCAAGCGCGGCTTCAACAACATCTTCCGCATCGAGTACCAGGAAGTCAACCTGGACGCCCTGGCCGAGCGGTTTGAGAGCGGTGCGACTGTCACCCCCGCCAGTCTGGCCGAGCGCGGCCTGATCCGCGACGCCCAGCGGCCGGTGGTTGTCCTGGGTCGCGGCGAACTGGACAAGCCTCTCACCGTCCAGGCGCATCGCTTCTCCAGCGCCGCCCAGCAGAAGATCGAAGCGGCAGGTGGCAGGGTTGAAACGCTCAAGCTGGCGCTGACCGGCGCGCTGGCGACTGTCAAGAAACTGCGCAAGGAGCAACTTGCGGCGCTGAAGTCCCGCCAGCAGGCTGGCTGAGTCTGCGCTACAATCTCACCGCGCCTTCGGAATACGGCAGGGGGCGCGGTCTTTGCGCCCGCAGAGTCTGCGTCCGCAGAGACTGCGCCCCGGGGGCCGTACTATGTGGAGTTAAGCTGAGGACACACCCATGATCGAGGCTCTGAAGAACGCATTCCGCCTGCCGGATTTGCGCAACAAGCTGCTCTATACCCTGCTGATCCTGGTCGTGTACCAGTTCGCAGCCCATGTGCCCGTGCCGGGTGTGAACCGCGACGCCCTGCAGGCGCTGTTCAACAGCGAGGGCGCGGGGCTGGTCAACGTGCTGAACCTGCTGTCGGGTGGGGCGGTCCACAACTTCAGCGTGATGGCCAACGGCGTTTACCCGTTCATCACCGCCCAGATCATCATCCAGCTCCTGACGCCGATCATCCCGCAGCTGGAAGAAATTCAGCGCGAGCCGGGCGGCCAGGAAAAACTGAACCAGTACACCTACTACCTGGCGATCCCGATGGCGGCGTTGCAGGCCTGGGGGCAGATCAACATCTTCACCAGCCTGGCCGGCGGCGAGCAGATCGTGGCCGGCTTTGGCAGCGATCCGTTCATCACGCTCTCAACGATCATCACCATGACCGCCGGGACAATGTTCGCCATCTGGCTGGGCAACCTGATCACTGAAGACGGCATCGGCCAGGGCCTGAGCGTCATCATTTTCTCCGGCATCGTGGCCCGCGTGCCCTATAACTTGGGTCGCCTGATCCTCAACAGCCCTAACGCGCTGTTCAACATCGCGGTTTTCGTGGGCCTGACGGTCATCACCGTCATCGTCATCGTGGTGGTACAGGAAGGCGTGCGGCGCATCCCGGTGCAGTATGGCAAGCGCGTGCGTGGCCGTAAGATTTACGGCGGCGGCAGCACATTTGTCCCGCTGCGCGTCAACACGGCAGGCATGATCCCGCTGATCTTCGCCCAGAGCATCATGGCCTTCCCGGCAGTGATCGTCAGCCTGTTCCCCAAGGGGCCGGTAGGGGACGCCATCACCAATGCCTTCGGCAGCCAGCGGGGCTTCACCTACTGGTTCCTGTACTTCCTGCTGGTGGTGGGCTTCACCTACTTCTACACCGACGTCATGATCCAGAACCAGAAGCTGTCGGAAAATCTGCAGCGGCAGGGCGGTTTCATCCCCGGCCTGCGGCCCGGCAAGCGCACCCAGGACTTCATCACCCACGTGGTGCGGCGGATCACGCTGGTGGGCGCGCTCTTCCTGGGGCTGGTTGCTGTCCTGCCCGGTGTTGTACAGGGCCTCAATACCCTGTTCTTCCCGGAGGCGGCAGGGGACTTCGGCAGCAATCCTGCGCTCGTGATCAGCAGCGCTGGCTTGATCATCGTGGTCGGTGTGGTGATCGACACCATGCGCCAGCTGGAAGCGCAGCTGGTGATGCGCAACTACGACGCCTTTATGCGTTAGTGTGTGCCGGGTGAGGGCGGGGCGCCGGTCGTTGCGGCCGGCCCCCGGCCAGCGCAACCGTGAGGGAGAAACGATGTACCTGATCATCATGGGGGTCCAGGGCGCGGGCAAAGGCACTCAGGCTGCTGCTATCAAAGAGCGGTTGAACATCCCGCACATCACCAGCGGCGGGTTGTTCCGTGCCATGAAGGACCAGGATACCCCCCTGGCTCGCCAGGTGCAGGCCATCATGGCCCGCGGGGAACTGGTGCCGGATGATGTCACCATCCAGGTGGTCCGCGAACGGCTGATGCAGCCCGATGCCGCCCGCGGTTTCATCCTGGACGGCTTCCCGCGGACCCGCCCCCAGGCGGAGGCGCTTGACGCGCTGATGAACGCGCTGGGCCAGCAGATCACCGCTGTGCTTTACCTCCACATCGACGACGATGAGGCGGTTGAACGGATCAGCGGGCGGTTGCAGTGCACGCTGAACGAACAGCATATCTATCATCGGCGCTACAACCCGCCCAGTGTCGAGGGCGTGTGCGATGTCGATGGTGGGCGGCTCTTTACCCGCGACGATGACCAGCCGGAAGCCGTCCGCAAGCGCATCGCCGAGTTCCACCACAAGACCCGCCCGCTGCTGGACTACTACCGCGAGCGCGGGCTGCTGCGGGAGATCGCGGCGGACCGGCCTATCGAGGCAGTGACCGAGGCCATCCTGCAGATGCTGCAGGCCGATCAGGCTGAGTGAGGGAAAAAAAGCAGTAGCTATGGCCATCCACCTGAAGACCCCTGAGGAGCTGGAGATCATGCGCGAAGCCGGGCGTATCAATGCCCGCGCGCATGCTGCCATGCGGGAAGCCATCCGTCCGGGGGTCAGCACGGCGGAACTGGACGCCATCGCCGCCAGAGTGATCACCGAGGCGGGGGGCAAGCCGGCCTTCCTGGGTTACCCGCCGGGCAGCCCACACCCGTACCCGGCCACAATCAACGCCAGCATCAACCACGAACTGGTGCATGGCATCCCGCGGCCAGACCGTATCCTGCAGGAAGGCGATATCATCAGCCTGGACTGCGGTACGATCTACAACGGCTTTGTGGCCGATTCCGCCTGGACCTACGCCGTGGGCGAGGTCAGCCCTGCTGTGCGGCGGTTGCTGGAAGTCACGGAACAGGCGCTGTGGATCGGCATCGAGGCCAGCCAGGCGGGCCGCGATTCCAGCGAAATCTCCAAGGCCATCCAGCGGTATGTGGAAGGGCAGGGCTACAGCGTGGTGCGGGAATACACCGGGCACGGCGTGGGGCGGCAGATGCACGAGGAGCCGCAGATCCCCAACTGGTGGCCGCGTCGGGCGGCGGCTTACGGCTGGCGCAGCGTGATCCTCAAGCCGGGGATGACCTTCGCGCTGGAGCCGATGGTCAACGCGGGGCGCCCGGAAACCCGCGTCCTGGACGACCACTGGACGGTGGTCACCCGCGATGGCTCGTTGTGTGCGCACTTCGAGCATACGATAGCAGTGACAGAAAACGGACCGATTGTCCTGACAGCCCCCTAGACTCGGCCTTCATTTTCTGCTAGAATGAAGCTTCGCGTCTGCTGGAAGGACCATGTTTGTCACAGGGAATTGCCATGAAAGTCACAACGTCGGTAAAGCGGCGCTGTCCCAAATGCAAGATCATCAAGCGCCATGGCAGAGTCATGGTGATTTGCCAGAATCCCAAGCATAAGCAGCGTCAGGGTTAAACCGAAGGAAACGTCGCATGCGTGTTCAAGGTGTAGATTTGCCCCGCGACAAGCGGATCATCATCAGTCTGCAGTACCTGTACGGCATTGGCCCGACGCGAGCGAAGCAGATCATCGAAGCGACGGGCGTCAACCCGGACACCCGGACCAAAGACCTGACCGAAGCCGAAGCCTCCGCGCTGCGCCAGGAGCTGAGCAAGTATCAGATCGAAGCGGACCTGCGCCGCGAAGTGCAGATGAACATCAAGCGTCTGCAGGAAATCGGTTGCTACCGGGGCACGCGGCATCGCCTGCATCTGCCCGTCCGCGGCCAGCGGACCCGCACCAACTCCCGGACGCGCAAAGGCCCCAAGAAGACGGTGGCCGGGCGCGGGCGTCGGCGCGGCATGAAGAAGAAGTAATCACTAACGGGATCACCCATCCCGTCCTGCGGCTGTCGCCGGTCAGCGTCATGCCAGGGCGTGCGCGGCACGTCCTGGCGGCCTGAAGTGAGGGCGTGCCAGCGGGCCGGGGAGGGTGTGTCCGGTTTGTAGCCTAACGACCTGTAAACCAGTCAAGGCAGGATGGGAAACTATGGGACGTACCAGAAAGGCGGCGGCTCCGCGCCGCGGGGCACAGCGTAAGGTCAAAAAGAATATCCCTTACGGCCAGGCCCATATCCATGCCACCTTCAACAACACCATCGTGAGCCTGACCGATCAGCAGGGCAACGTGATCTCGTGGGCCAGCGCCGGTACCTCCGGCTTCAAAGGTTCCCGCAAGAGCACGCCCTACGCGGCGCGTCTGGCGGCGCAGCAGGCCAGCGCCACCGCCCAGGAGCACGGGATGCAGGAGGTGGATATTGTAGTCAAAGGCCCCGGCCCCGGTCGTGAAGCGGCCATCCGCGCGATCCAGGCCAGCGGCCTCAAGGTTCGCTCGATCACGGATGTGACCCCGGTCGCGCACAACGGGTGCCGGCCGCCCAAGAAGCGCCGCGTCTAGTACGCGGACATGGCGCGGACGCGCCAACAATACAACTGAACCGTCTTTACGCGGAGGATGACGAACAGCTATGGCACACTTTGGTGGCCCCGTTTGTAAACTCTGCCGTCGAGAAGGGGAAAAGCTTTTCCTGAAAGGCTCCCGCTGCCTTTCACCGAAATGCTCCTTCGAACGGCGTGCTTATCCCCCCGGCCAGCATGGCCGTGATGCTCAGTTCCGGCGCGGACGCGCTTCGGACTATCATCGCCAGTTGCGCGAAAAGCAGAAGGCCCGTCGGATTTACGGCGTGCTGGAGCGCCAGTTCCGCCGTTACTTCCGGGAAGCGCAGCGTCGCCCCGGCCTGACCGGCTCCAACCTGCTTTCCATCCTGGAATCGCGCCTGGATAACGTGGTTTACCGCCTCGGCTTCGCTGAATCGCGCGCCCATGCCCGCCAGCTGGTTGGTCACGGGCACTTCACCGTCAATGGCCGGCGGACGAATATCCCGTCCCTGATTGTTGGCCCCAACGACGTGGTGGCTGTGCGCGAGGGCAGCCGCAAGCGGCAGTATTTCCGTGACCTGCGCAGCGCCCTGGAAAACCGCCCGCCCGTCCCGGAGTGGCTGGCCCTCAACACGACCGAGTTGAGTGGTTCCGTTTTGCGCCGTCCGGAACGCAGCGACATCGATCTGACAATCAACGACCAGTTGATTGTGGAGTACTACTCGCGCTAAACGCAACCGGCGGTGGGGGGCGACCGTCCCCCGCCCCGCCCTATACCCGGAACCTCAGCGTGAGCAGAGGAGGGGGTTTCTTTGACGAGCAATATCACTGGCAGCATGGTGCTGCCGAAGATCGAAGCTGACGCCAATACCCAGAAGTATGGGCGGTTCATCATCAGCCCGCTGGAGAGTGGGTATGGCATCACCGTGGGGAACGCCCTGCGGCGGGTGCTGCTGGCCTCGCTGCCCGGCGCGGCCATCACGTCCGTGCGCGTGACCGATGTCGCCCATGAGTTTTCCGCTGTGCCCGGCCTGCGGGAGGATATGACCCAGATCATCCTCCATCTCAAGCAGGTCCGGCTGAAGATGTACGACGTCGATACCGCCCACCTGACCCTGGAAGTGCGCGGCTCTGGCGTGGTCACGGCGGCGGATATCGTCTGCCCGCCGGAGGTTGAGATCATCAACCCCGACCTGTACCTGTTCACCGCCGACGGCGAGGATACCAACCTCGACTTCGAGTTCACCGCCAGCACCGGGCGCGGCTACAGCCCCGTGGAAAACCGCGAGCGCCTGGCCATCGGCGAACTGCCGGTTGATGCTATCTTCAGCCCGATCCGGCGCGTGAACTACGAGGTCGAGCAGGCCCGCGTTGGCCAGCACACCAACTACGACCGGCTCATCCTGGAAATCTGGACGGATGGCACCATCCGCCCGGACGAGGCCATGAGCGAGGCCGCCAAGATTCTGATCAACCAGCTGCGGGCCATCGCCGGCGTCAGCGCGGAAACCTTCCTGGAGATGGAGCCGGTTGAGGAGCCGGAGGAAAGCGTCCGGCACGAAACGTACGACCTGCCGATCGAGACCCTGGACCTCAGCGTGCGCGTCTTTAATTCGCTCAAGCGTACCGGCATCACCACCGTCGGTGAGGTGCTGGAGATGCTGGAGCGCGGCCAGGACGCTATGCTGGCCATCCGCAACTTTGGCGAAAAATCGCTTTCCGAACTGAAGCAGAAGCTCAAGGAAAAGGGCTACCCGGTCGACGAGACCGAGGAAGCCTAGCCTCCCTGAGCTGTGTGCTGACGACCGGGACGCCCTAGCCGACAAGAGTAGAGTGACACTATGCGACACCGTATTGCAGGCAAGAAGCTGAACCGCAACAAGGATCAACGCAAGTCCCTGCGGCGGAACCTGATGAACGAGCTGATCCGCCACGAGCGGATCCAGACCACCCGTGCCAAGGCGGAAGCCATCCAGGGTGAGGCGGAGAAGTTGATCACCCTGGCCAAGCGTGGGTTGGCTCATGAACAGCCGGAGCGCGGGGTGCATGCCCGGCGTATCGCCCTGGCCCGCCTGAACAACCGCGACTCCGTGCAGAAGCTGTTTGACGTGCTGGCGCCCCGCTACGAGAACCGCCCCGGCGGGTACACGCGGACGCTCAAGGTGGGGCTCCGCAATGGCGACCGCGCCGAGATGGTGCTGATCGAGCTGGTGGATCGGCCAGAAGAGTAAGCCGGTCGCCGGGGCTGAGTGCGATGCCGCGCTTCCGGGCAACCCTGGCCTACGATGGCAGCGCCTACCGTGGCTTTCAACGCCAGGCTGGCGCGACGCCCACCATCCAGGCCGCCCTGGAAGAGGCGCTGCAACGCCTCAACGGAAGGCCGGTCACGGTTATCGGCGCTGGCCGAACCGACGCCGGGGTCCACGCCAGCGGGCAGGTGATCGCCTTCGATGTGGACTGGCGGCATGAGCCTGACGCCCTCCTCCGGGCGCTCAACGCTCAATTACCAACTGATATCGCGCTGCAGACGATCGCCGTCGCTCCGCCGGGGTTTCATCCCCGCTTCAGCGCCAGGCGGCGGACGTACGTCTACCGCTTCTACCGGCGGCGGATCCGCCAGCCGCTGTGGGATCGTTACGCCTGGCAGATCGTCGTCCCGCTGGATGGCGCGGCCATGCAGGCTGCGGCGGCCATGCTGATCGGCGAGCATGACTTCGCCACCTTCGGCCAGCCGCCCGGCGAGGATGATCCCGACGTGGTGGGCCATACCCGCCGCCAGGTGATGCGGTCTGAGCTGGACTGGGCCGATGGCGCGCTGAGCAGCTACACCATCACCGCCAATGCTTTCTTGCAGCGGATGGTGCGCAGTATCGTCGGCACGCTGGTCGAAGTCGGGCGCGGCGCGATGTCCCTGGAGGCGTTTGCCGCGGCGCTGGCGGCAGCCGACCGTAGCCGGGCAGGGCCAACCGCCCCGCCGCATGGCTTGACTCTGGTCAGTGTGGAGTATTGATGCGGGCTGTGAGACGCCCCGCAATGAAGTGGAGTGGCAACATGCGTATCAACACCTATGTCACCAAACCCGCCGAGATTCAACGCGACTGGTGGGTGGTGGACGCCAAAGGTCTCACGCTTGGGCGTCTCGCCTCGCAGATCGCGGTGATCTTGAAGGGCAAGCACAAGCCCCAGTACGCCCCTAATGTGGATGCCGGGGACTATGTGATTGTCATCAATGCCGACCGTATTCATGTTACCGGCAAGAAGCTGACCGACAAGATGTACTATCGTCATTCGATGTACCCCGGCGGCTTCAAGGAAACAACGCTGCGGGTCATGCTCCAGAAGCACCCGGAGCGCGTCATCCAGCTGGCCGTGCGGGGCATGCTGCCCAAGAACGCGCTCGGTCGGCAGATGCTCAGCAAGCTCAAGGTTTACGCGGGCGAGACACACCCGCACCAGGCGCAGCAGCCCAAGAAGCTGGAACTGTAAGGCTGAGGACAGACTATGTCAACACAGTATTATGAAGGCGTTGGCCGTCGCAAGAGAGCGACCGCACGGGTGCGCATTTATCCGGGTGGCAGTGGCAACATCCTGATTAACGACAAGGCGGCGGAAGAGTTCCTGACCCGCGAGAACGATGTCAATCGCGTGCTGGAGCCGCTGCGGGCGACCGGCATGGAAAAGGCCCTCAACGTCACCGTGCATGTGCGCGGCGGCGGCATCACCGGCCAGGCGGACGCCATCTGCCTGGGTATGGCCCGCGCGCTGATCAAGCTTAACCCGGAACTGCGCAGTGTCCTGCGCGCCGAAGGCGACCTGCTGACTCGCGATCCGCGCATCAAGGAACGCAAGAAGCCCGGTCTCAAGCGCGCTCGCAAGGCCCCGACCTACACCAAGCGTTAGTCGCTCAGTCGCTTGCCGCAGGCCGGCAGGACAGACGCAGGGGTGGGGCAGGCAGGGTCAGGGTGAATGGACTGCCAGGGGAGACTTAACCCCCTTGGCTGAGTGCCCTGCCTGAGTGCCTGAGCAGGTTTGCGGGCCGGTGGCAGCCGGGCTGCCCGCTGGATCGGCCCGGCTGGGCTGATGATTTCCCTGGTTTCATCTCCACGCAGACGGGGCGGCGGATTCGTTGCCCCTCTGCGTGGTGATTCTTCAGGTCGCTGGTCCGTCCGCCCGCAAGGAGGAGGCTGCCGATGCCCGACTTTGCCGACGAATACGACGACCCGGAACCCATTGAAGCCTATTGCGTCCGCTGCCGGGATACGGTCGAGATGGAAGACCCCCGGCCTGTCTGGACGCGCCGGGGTGCTCCTGGCACGCGCGGGGTTTGCCCGGTGTGCGGTACGACCATCTTCCGCATGGGGCGCACTGACGCTCACGCCAGCCTCCGGCAGCCAGCTCCTGTCCGCGCTGCTGTCGCGGATGGCCCTGCCGCGCGGCAGAGCCGCCCCGTCCGCGCTGTGGCGACCACCTACATCGCCCATGCTGACGTTGACGCCCCGCTGGCCCATCGGCTCTCCAGTGACCTCAACAACCTGGGTGTGGCCACCTGGCTGCCCCGCGCCACCAACGGCGATATTGCCTGGGCCAGCGGCGTACATCCCGCGCTGGAGGATTGCACGCAGTTGCTGGTGATCCTGTCGGCGGCGACGCTTAACTCTGTCCCTGCCCGCCAGGCCTGGGAATACTTCCGCCAGCATAAAAAGCGCATCATCGTTGCACAGGTCGGGAACATCCCCGTACCGGACGCCCTGCGCCGCGCCCCGCGCATCGACTTCAGTGGCGAATACCGGCCCGCCCTGCGCCAGCTTGTCCAGGCGCTGGGGGAAGTCTGAAGCAAACCGCGCCAGGCGGCGTGACTGAGAGATTAACCGGATAAGGCGCTTATGGATTCCCTGCTTCTGTTTACCGGCCCGATTATGGTCAGCACAGCGGCTGGCGCGTGGGTGGCGCTGGGACGGCTGTACGCGGCCCGGCTGGGAGGCATCCGCCTGGCGGGTTGGATTCCCTGGGCGATTCTGGCCCTCAGCCTGACGATCAGTCTGGTTCTGGCCGGGGCACAGCTGATCAGCGCGGCGCTGGCGGTTGGCGTGACCAGCACCCTGGCCATCGAACGGGGCGCAGCGGCGATCATCGCCCTGTTGATCAGCCCGGTCTGGCTGATCAGTACCGCCCTGGCTGTGCTGGGCATCACGTTGCATTACGCCCTGGATCCGCTGCTGGGCAGGTTGGGGCTGGCCCCGGTTATCAGCGAAGGGCTGGCGCGCGGTCTGCGTGCCGCCTGGGCGGTCATCGGCCTGCTGGCGCTGTTGTTCGGCCTGCAAAGCGCCTACGAAGGGGCGATTCTGCTGTACCGCAACACCATCGATGCTGTACTTGCTGCCGCCGGGCCGGGCCGCCTGATCGCCAATACTGTGACCATACTGGTGGGATTACTGGGGATGAGCCTGCCGCCGCTGGTGGAACGCGACCGCCGCCGGGCAGGGCGCTCAGCCCCGCCTGCTGACGGCAGTCACCCGGCCTGAAGACCACGATCAGCCCAGCATGACCACTACCGCGCCGGCGGTGTCCCCTTCATGGGTCAGGCTGACTTCCCAGCCATTCAGGCCCAGCGCCTCTGCCAGGGTCGCCGCCTGGCCGTGCAGGCGCAACAGCGGCCGCTGGCGCTCGTCGCGCGTAATCTCCAGGTCGATCCAGCGCACATCCCCGATCCCGCAGCCCAGCGCCTTGGCTGCCGCTTCTTTGGCGGCGATGCGCGCCGCCAGCCGGCGCAGGTCACCCTCGCAGATGGCCAGTTCCTCTGGCGTGAAAAAACGCTGGTCGAAGCGCTCGCCGAAACGGGCGCGGGCGCGGGCTACGCGCGCGATAGAGATGAGATCCAGCCCAACCCGCAGCATTGTCCCCCCTGGGTAGCGATGGGGGCGAGACTGCGCCCCGCCCCCGGCGAAGGTTAGCTCTGGTCGCCGTCCGGCTTGAGCCGCAGCGATGCCGAATTGATGCAGTAGCGCAGACCGGTGGTTTCCTGCGGGCCGTCGTCAAAGAGATGGCCCAGGTGCCCGCCGCAGCGGCTGCATGTCACCTCGGTGCGGCGCATCCCGTAGCTGGTATCGAGATGCAGCTCAACGTTGCCCTGGTCAATCACATCCCAGAAGCTCGGCCAGCCGGACCCGGAATCATACTTAGTTTCAGAACGGAATAGCGGCTGGCCGCACCCGGCGCAGACATACGTCCCATCCGCTTTGGCGTGCACGTATTCGCCGCTGAAAGGGCGCTCTGTGCCCTTCTGGCGCAGGATGCGGTACTGTTCCGGGGTCAACTCAGCCCGCCATTGATCTTCGGATTTGGTGATTCTGGCTGCCATGGTGTCCTCCACGTAGAAATCCTGCCGATATGTCCAGTACGATACAAGCGATCCTGAACCCGATTATACCCGGGAGTGGGGGAAGCCCGGCGCGATTCTCATGCGATACCAAGGTCCGGAATCCGGATGAAAAAGCGCGCCCTCCAAAGCTGAGGGGCGCGCCTGTAGGCCGGTATCCAGGGCGGCGGATCAGCCGCCGTTGGTGACGCCTTCGCCGTTGTAGCCGCGCCCGATGGCCCGGTAGTTGAAGCCGTACTGGCGCATGGTAGCCGGATCGTAAATATTGCGGCCATCCACCAGATTCGGCGCGGCCATCAGGTGGCGTACCCGCTCCATGTCCAGTTGCTTGAACTCGTTCCACTCAGTGACGACGATCACCGCGTCGCATCCCTCCACGAGTTCATAGGCGTTGCCTTTCAACTCGATCCAGGGGTGGGTGCGGGCCACGTTCTCCATCGAGACCGGGTCATAGCCGCGCACGGTAGCGCCCTCGTTCCGCAGCATCTCGGCAATGGTCAGGGAAGGCGCCTCGCGCATATCGTCGGTGCCGGGCTTGAAGGCCAGCCCCAGCAGGCCGATCGTCTTGCCCTGGACGCTGCCGCCGAGCAGTTCGCGCACCTTGATCACCGCGGCCTTGCGCTGGAAGTCATTGATCTGGATCACCGCGTCCAGCAGTTGCGGGTGCTTGCCGCGCACCTGAGCCATGTGCTTGAGCGCCTTGACATCCTTGGGGAAGCAGGAGCCGCCATAGCCCAGCCCGGCGTTCAGGAACTGGCTGCCGATGCGCTTGTCAAAGCCCATACCGCGGGCAACTTCGGTCACGTCCGCGCCCAGACTTTCGCAGATGTTGGCGATCTCGTTGATGAAGCTGATCTTGGTCGCCAGGAAGGCGTTGGAAGCGTACTTGATCATCTCTGCCGTGCGCAGATCGGTGACCACGATCGGGGCGCGCAGCGGCAGGTGTAATTGCGCCACCGCGTCCGCCGCCGAGCGATCCTCGGAGCCAAGTACGGTGCGGTCCGGATTCATGAAGTCGTTAATAGCGGAGCCTTCCCGCAGGAATTCGGGGCAGCTCACCACAGCGAATTGGATCGGACGCGGCTGGGTTTCCCGGATGATGTCGGCCACCCAGTCGCCCGTGCCAACCGGCACGGTGCTCTTGTTGATGACGATCAGCGGATGATCCATGGTGCGGGCGATCGATTCGGCGGCCATACGCACGTACTGCAGGTCGGCCTCGCCATCGACGCCTTCCGGCGTCCCCACACAGATAAAGACGAACTCTGCTTCTCTGAGCGCCTCGTCATAGGCCGTCGTGAAGGACAGGCGGTCCGCGCGGACGTTACGCGCCACCATCTCCTGCAGGCCCGGCTCGTAAATGGGCATGATGCCCTGCTTAAGACGGGCGATCTTCTCCTCGTTGATGTCCAGGGCAACCACGCGGTTGCCCAGATCGGCAAAGGCTGCCGCTGTGACCAGGCCGACATACCCTACTCCGATAACCGCGATATTCTTCATGGGCTTGCTTTCCTTCTGTTTTCGTTGTGCAACAGCCTCAAGCGCCGGAATCCGGCGCGCTTACGTCACCGGCCAGCAGGGTTACACCGCTGGCTTTCTTCCCATCTGGCCGGGGCAGGCCGTGACCCTGCCCCGGCGCCGCTGATCAGTACACCCGTACCCCGCCGAATCCTCACTGACTGGCGCTGCTCACTGCAGGATGGTGGAGCGATCGGAGAGCAGCATCACCCGCATGAACCATCCTCTGGAGGAATCTTCGGTCATCTCGCGCCACTGGCGATGGTATTCCTCACGGCTGGTATAACCCAGTTCGGCCAGTTCCTGCTCAGTCAGCCGATCGCAATCGACCATTCGAATCTCAGTGACCTGCACCCGGCAGACGATGTCATCGCTTTCCAGCGGGCAGACAGCCAGCACGTCACCGAGGCGGGTCGTATATTCTCCCAGATGGCTGACCTCGTTGACCACCCTGCCGTGCTTCCACAGCCGCCACTGGTGCAGGGCGTGCCACTGTTCATCGACGCGGAAGAAATCCGCCCACGTGGCGATGGTCAGCATCGCCGTCTTGGAACGGGCGTCGAGCATCCGCTCCGGTTGCGCCACTTCGATCACCTTGATCGGGTCAGGCTCTTCCATCCAGCGTTCCCAGTGTTCCATTCTGTCTCAGGTATCCTCCCGCCGGCCCACTGACGCCAGGTAGATGACAAATTCGGTTTCGCCATCCAGGCCCAGCAGGTTGTTGAGGCGCTCGTCGTCAAAGGCGGCCATCGCGCACACGCCGCAGCCGATCGACTCCGCCGCCAGGTAGAGGTTCTGGCAGACATGCCCGGCATCCAGGTGCAGGTAGCGGTAACCGCGCTCGCCATAACGCCACTGCATCCGGTAGACATCCGCCACCCAGATGAAGGTGACTGCGCTATCGACAACCTGTTGCTGATCCAGGCAGGCGGCCATGACCTGCGCGGCGATATCCGCCGGGGCGCCAAGGACAATCAGATCGTGGGCCAGGGCGCCGTAACGGTACAGGCCCGCCGCCAGTCCTTCGACACGGTTGGCCAGCACGATTGTCTCAAAGGCATGACGTGCGCCTGCAGAAGGTACGGTGCGCCGCGTGTTGGTCGGGGTGACCTTCTTGACGCCCTGTGTGCACCACAGCAGGTAGGCCAGTTCGGCCAGACTTAGCGGTGTCGGCGCGTAGCGGCGCAGGGTCTGGCGGCGCGTCACCAGGTCCAGGAAGGATAGCGGCGCAGGCGCAGCAGCCGCTGCTTCCGGCAGGGGCAGCCGTGTCGCACCCAGCGGGACGGGCTTTTCCAGCGGTGGTTGGGGCACGCCCTGTGACTGGTCGGATGGCCCCATCTGCGCGTAGCGGGTCTTCAGCATAAACTCGCGTCCAATGCTCATCTGCCTGTCTCCCCCCCCATCGCAAACGCTTATTCAGCCAGCAGGCGGGCGGCGCGCCGCCCGATCTCCACAGCGTAATTGGTGCCGCGATCCCAGGGATACACCTGGCTCATACTCGCCCAGTATAGCCCGTCCAGCGGTGTTCTGATCGGCGGAATGTGACGCGAATGGTTGACAAACGGCACAGGCTGGGCGTATGGCGCACGGAACACCCAGCGTCGCCGGATCCAGGCCGGCCGGAAAGCCGGGTTGACCTTTGTCAGCGCCGGGATGAAACGTTCCGCCAGCGCGTCCTCGTCCAGGCGGAAGTATTCGTGATCAGCGGGGACGTAATCGCCCAGATACACAATGTGATCGCCGCCGAAGTGTTCCGGTGGGACATAGTTGGTGTGCTCCACCAGCGCCAGGAAAGGAAAGGGGTTGGCCTCTTTGTCCGGGCTATTGGCAGGCAGGTTGAGCCAGTATGTGCCATCGGTCATCAGCTGGCGATCCAGCGCCAGAATGACCACCACTGCCCCCAGGCTGCGCAGGGCGCGCACCTGCGCAGCGTATGCTTCCGGCAGATCGGGCGCCAGGCGCAGCAACAGACCCGGCCCGGCGGTGACCAGAACGCGGTCATAGCGCGCCGCCGAACCGTTCACAGAGACATCCAGCCCGCCCTCAGGCGCGGGCCGGATCGTTTCGACCGGTGTGCTGAGCCGGATCTCCGCACCGGCGCCCTGCACCGCCGCTGCCAGGTCTTCCAGCATGGCCTGGAAGCCGCCCCGGTACGTACCCAGCCGCGCCGTACGCTTGTAGAGTCGCGCCCACATCCAGGCCATATTGACCCGGTCATAGAGCGCGCCGAACTTGCCGATCAGCAGCGGGCGCCACATGACCTCGTAGGCCCGGCGACCCACCCAGCGGCGCAGCCAGGCGTCGGCAGTGTAACGCTCCAGCGCCACCCCGCCAGCATATTTGGTCAGCAGAAAGCCCACCACGCCAAAGCGCAGCCTGTCCAGCAGCGACAGCCCCGGCATGGCCAGCACATTGATCACCCGCGAAAGCAGGGCGCTCCCCAGGCGGGGCTTATCCGCCGGGAAGATGCCGTTCTCCGTCCAGATGCTGGTTGTCGGCCAGGGGAAGAGCACTTTGTCCGCCTGACCGATCTCGGCGATCAGAGTCAGGATATCGGTATCGGTCTCAAACCAGTGATGGTAGAACTTTTCCAGCGACCACTCCCAGGCCGGGTCCCGGAACCCCGCGGCCAGCCCGCCGACTTCCGCGCCGCCTTCGTAGACGGTGACGCGGTGCCCGGCGCGGGCCAGGTCCCAGGCGGCAGCCAGCCCGGCTGCCCCCGCCCCGATGATCGCCACCTGCAATTTTGCGCTCATGCGCCTCCGTTCCCCGCCAGCGATCGGTTAGCCACACCGCTGACTCTTTTTGATCGTACAACGTTCGACACAACCATAGGGTAAAAACGTGCTAAATTCCGGCCAGCCGCGCCTCAGGGAATGTCATGGCGGGCGGCGGCCACAGCCTGCCGGGCGCGGGCGAAGTCTCGCCAGCCCAGCCCCAGATGCAGCAGGGTGACCACGCCGGCGACCGTCACCGGCAGCCAGATGACCGCGTGCATGACCACCGCATACGCTGCCGCGCTGGCCTGCTCCACACCGAAGGCCACCAGTACCAGGGCGACAATTCCGTGAAATGTGCCGATGTAACCGGGTGTAGTCGGCAGGATGGTTGCCAGGTTACCCAGCCCGACCATCAGCAACACGACGAAAAAGCTGGCCCGGAAGGGGAAGGCATGCAGGACAATCCAGTATGTGCTGGCCTCCACCATCCAGCTTAGCAGCGAGGCCAGAAAGGTCAGGATGAGATCACGCGGGCTGCGCAACGCCTCCAAACCGGACAACAGGTTATCAGCCAGGGCCAGCATCGGCTCAGCCAGTCGCGCAGGAAACAGGCGGTCGATCAGCACTACCACCAGACGACGGGTCAGCGCCGGGCGCAAGGCCAGCGCAAAGAAGGCCAGCAGCGCCACCACAAATGCCGCCGTCAGGATCATAACGCCGGAGCGGATGCCGGGGGCATCAAACTCCACAAACAGCAGCGCGGCGAAGACAAAAGCCAGCATCGTGATCCCATCAAAAACGCGTTCGACCAGGATCGTGGTCAGGGTCGCCGGGATGTTGGCCCCGGTCTGGCGGTTGAGCAGGTAGGCGCGGATCACCTCGCCGATGCGAAAGGGGTAGATGTTGTTACCGGTATAGCCGACGATCACCAGCGGGAACAGGCGGTGCGGGTGGACATCGCGCACCGGGCGCAACAGGTAGTACCAGCGCCAGGTGATAATATAAGCTGCCAGGAAGTAGACGGCGGTCGCCGGCAGGAGCCAGCCTACTTCAATCGTGCGGATCGCTTCCCATAGCCGGAGGGGGTCCAGGCCGCGAAAGCCCAGATACAGAAAGAACCCGCTAAAGACCAGCCCCAGTACCACTAGTAACCAGCGTCGCATCTCCTGCCGCCATTCCTGTGGCCGTTGCCCGCTCCAGCGCGGGAGCAAGGGGGTATTTTACCCGACGGCCGGCCTGCGGACAATCTCATTTCGTTTGCACCTGCATTACACGCCCAGTTGCGTACTTCCTCAGCGGGGGGGCAGGCGTGGCCCGGGGGCCAGTCCAGCAAAGCGCGACGCTCATCCAGTGATGAGCGTCGCCGAAGCGGGTGGTATCCAGTTGTGGGGTAGGGGCGTGATCTGGACGCCCGCTACGCCTGCTCCTCAGACTCGCTGCCGAGCATGCCTTCCAGGACCTTTTCCAGGGCCATGGTATGGCTGCAGACGCCGCGGGTCTGGAAGAAGTTACAGGTGCAGGACCAGGTTCCGTGTTCGTGCTTGACAGTGTGATCGCTGTTATCGCCTTTGAAGGCGACTTCAAAGGACAGGAACCGTATCCGATCGCGCTGTTCGGCGTAGCGCTTGGCCTTCTCAATCTTGCCGATCATCCCATAGTCCACCAGATCGCTCCTTTCCTGGCTGCGGCGAGTTGGCCGCAGGCGTTCACAACGGCAGAAAAACAAAAGCACGCTGGCGCCAAGCCACCGTGCCTCATCTCTGAAAGCGGATCAGTTGTCTCAGGACGACGCGCATACTCCCAGCCTGCTTCCTGTACACCCATTTGTCGTAGTATACGGGTCTCCCGGTGGTCTGTCAAACGACGACATCCCTACGCCGGGCCGGTTGCAGCCTACAGGCGGGAAAACAAAACATGGAGATGAGGGGATTCGAACCCCTGACATCCTGCTTGCAAAGCAGGCGCTCTCCCACTGAGCTACATCCCCGGGAACAAAAACAGGTGGGGCAGACAAGACTCGAACTTGTGACCTCTCGCTTATCAGGCGAGTGCTCTAACCAGCTGAGCTACTGCCCCGCACCGTTGCGTTGATATGTTAGCGTAGCGATGTGCCGGTGTCAAGGGTCCGTATTCTTTCACGCAAAATGTTACCGAGGGGGTATGGTTCACTCAAAAGATAATGTTACCGAGGGAACCATGTCCAGCGACGAACAGATGACCATTGATGAACGACGCAAGTACCTGCGAACGATG